>JBBDRM010000142.1:0-26563 GCA_040905475.1 Actinomycetota bacterium | reverse complement strand
AACATGGGAACCGCTGAGGCCCGCGCTGCGCGCGGGCCTCACGCGATCACTCGATGATCGCTTCGACCGGCGGTTCGAATGGGCTGAACACCGTCAGGTACGGCTTCGGATCGCCGTCCCAGGAGAACGCCCGGATCTGATCCAGGCTCCGCCGTCCCGACAGCGCGCGGAAGAGCTCGAACTTCGGCGCGGTCACGGTCGCTTGCGGGATCCCGTCGCCGATCACCCACTCCTGCTCGCCGGTCCGCACCCGCAAAGCAGGGATCTGTTTCGCCTGCAGCCGCATGTCGAGCCAGTAGACCGCCGACTCGAGACACAGCGTCGTGGCCTCCGAGTCCCGATCCTTCGAGGCGACCCCCAGCGCGGTCCAGATGTTGTGGGCGTTCTGAACCACGGCCCACAGGTACGTCCACGCGGCGAACGGATGGATGCCCGGCGGGAAGGCGTCCTGCCCGTCCATCATCCGCTCCATGCGGGGAGCGAGGCCGGTCCACTCCTTCAGGACCTCGTCGCCGGAGCGGTCGCGCCGGAGGTCGATCATCGCCTGGAAGCGGTCCTGGAGCCGCTCGCGCAAGTCCTTGTCCGACCACGAATCGGAGTAGTCCTCGTTCCAGTGGCCCTCGATCAGCGCCTCCGCGAAACCGGCCAGCATCGCGAGCGTGTCCTTGACGGTCCATTCGCGCCGAGTCGGGATCGGCGTGTCCCAGGCCTCGGCGTCGATATCGAGGAGCTGTTCGGTCAGGCTGTGCCTGATGTCGCGGAAGGCCGCGGCGATGTCTGGCACCGTCTCTCCTCTGCGGTGAGGTCTGCGTAGATCGTGCCGCTTCGCTTGATTCCTCGCTATGACGTTCGACACAACCGGCCGTCATTCCCTCCTGAGGTTTGGCGACGTCTAGGATTGCGGCCATGCCGGCTCGCCGAGGAAAGGTCGACGTTAAGGCCCAGGAGCGCGTGCTCGACTGGTTCGACGAGCACGGCCGCCACCTGCCGTGGCGCGAAACGCGCGATCCGTACCGGACCCTGGTGGCCGAGGTCATGCTCCAGCAAACCCAGACGGGCCGCGTCGCGCCCTCCTACGAGACGTTCCTCGTCCGATTCCCAACCCTCGAGCGCCTGGCGCACGCGCCGGCCATGGAGGTCATCCAGGCCTGGCGGGGGCTCGGCTACAACCGCCGGGCGGTCGACCTGCAGGGGGCCGCCCAGGCCATCGTCGGCGACCACGGCGGCTTCTTCCCCAGGGAGCCGGCGGCGCTTCGTCGGCTGCGGGGTCTCGGCGAGTACTCCTCGTCCGCCATCGCGTGCTTCGCCTTCGACGCGCAGGTGCCCGTGGTGGACACGAACGTGCGGCGGGTGCTCGCCCGGGCGGCGCTCGGCAAGGACGCGAGCGAGGTGCCCGCCGACCGGCTCGCGACGCTCGCGAACGACTGGCTGCCCTCCGGCGAGGCCTACCGATGGAACCAAGCCCTGATGGATATCGGCGCCATGGTCTGCCGGGTCTCGAAGCCGCTGTGCGCGACGTGCCCGCTCCGGACGACGTGCGTCTATCGCGCCAAAGGTCGGCACCGAACCGCGCCGGTTCGAGCCCCCAAGCGCGAGGAGAGATTCGAGGGGTCCCGGCGCCAGACTCGCGGCACGATCGTCGACCACCTGCGCCGCGCCGCGCGGAAAGGCATCACCGTCGCCGAGCTGTCGCATCTCATGCACCCCGACGGCGGCGGGGATCCCGCACTGCTCGTCGAGCTACTGGCCAAGCTCGAGCAGGAAGGGCTCGCGGAGCTGACGCCGGGCGCGCGCAAGGGATCGGCTCGCGGCATCGTCCGGTTGCCGTCGCGCGCGAGCCGTCGATGACGCTGCCGTTCGAGGTTCCCGGCCCGGCGTATCGGGCTCGGCAGGTCGCGAGCTGGGTCTACACGCGCTTCGCCCGGACCTTCGACGACATGACAGACCTGCCGGCGAGCATGCGCGCGGAGCTCGCGACGCAGTTCGGCGAGATCCGCCCCGCGCCGACGACCGTCCTGAGCGCCGACGACGGCGACACGCTCAAGGCCCTGTTCCCCGGCTCGTACGAGGCGGTTGCGATGCGATACCGCGGTGGCCGGCGAACCGTCTGCATCTCCAGCCAGGCCGGCTGCGGGCTCGGGTGTACATTCTGCGCGACCGGGCAGATGGGGCTGCTGCGCAACCTGACCACATTCGAGATCGTGTCGCAGGTCCTCTGGGCCGGCGAAGTCTTCGGGGAGCGACCGACCAACGTCGTGCTGATGGGGATGGGCGAGCCGCTTGCGAACTACGACGCCGTGCTCGAGGCCGTGCATTCGATCCACGACGACGTCGGCATCTCGGCCCGGCGGATCGTCGTTTCGACGGTCGGGCTGGTGCCGCAGATCCGCCGCCTCGCCGAGGATCCGCTTCCGGTCACGCTGGCGTTGTCCCTGCACGCGCCCGACGACGAGACCCGCAACGAGCTCGTGCCCGTGAACCGTCGGTGGCCGGTTGCCGAGTGCCTCGATGCGGCGGTGGAGTTCCGTCGCGCGCACGGGCGCCGCGTCTCCGTCGAGTACGCGCTCATCGACGGCGTCAACGACCATCCGTGGCAGGCGACGGAGCTGGCGAGGCTGCTCCGCCGCTCGGACATCCATGTGAACCTGATCCCGCTCAACCCGACGCCCGGCTACGGCGTGCCGGCGTCACCCCGGGTTCAGGACTTCGCCGACGAGCTTCGCGGCGCGGGCGTGAACGTGACCGTTCGAGACACGCGGGGCCGGGAGATCGATGCGGCGTGCGGTCAGCTCGCGACCACGGTCCTCGGCGAAGCCGGTCTCAGCGGACGGGGTCCTTCGGCCGGAAGGGGATGATCTGGGCTTCGGCCGCCGGCCGAGGCTGCCCGCGCCGCATCCACGCGCGCATGCGCCGGAACGCGGCCCAGGGCCGGTCCGGGTCGAGCGGCACGAGCACGAGGCGCTTCTCCTCGCCCAGTCGCGCGCCCAGGTAGTCGTCGACACCCTTGTGGTGCATCTACGCATCCCCCTTCGAGGTCAGGATTCGGCGATCGAAAGCCGATCCCCTTCCGAGCGGCGCCGCTCCAGCCGGAACGGAAGGTTGTTGTCACTCGGTCCCGGTATGGTCGCCCCGATGGCGAAGACGAGGGCGCTCGCGGTGTGTGCCAAATGCGGGCAGAACGCGACGCGCTGGGTCGGACGGTGCTCGGCGTGCGGCGCATGGGGGACCATGGAGGAGATCACGCTGACGTCGGTTCCCGATCGGGCCGCACCGGCCGCGGCACCCGGGCCGCTCGCAGCCCTCGACATCAGCTCCCAGGCGGCCCAGCCCACGGGGCTGGCAGAGCTCGACCGGGTGCTCGGCGGAGGCTTGGTCCGCGGCGGTGCCTACCTGGTGGCCGGCGAGCCGGGAGTGGGCAAGTCCACGCTGCTCTTCCAGGTCGCTTCCCGCGCCTCCTCGGCGGGGCGCAGGGCTCTCCTGATCTGCGGCGAGGAAACCCCCGAGCAGGTGCGGATCCGCGCCGACCGTCTCGGCGGTCCCCCTGCCGAGCTGTGGGCCACCCGGGCCACCGACGTGGCCGAGATCACCAGCGCGATGGACGCCGCGTCTCCTGCGCTCGTCATCGTCGATTCCGTGCAGTCGCTGTCGCGCGGCGATGTTCCGGGGGTTCCCGGCTCGGTCTCACAGGTTCGGGCATGCGCAGGTGCTTTGGTGCGCGCGGCCAAGGATCGCGGCGTCACGCTGGTCCTCGTGGGCCAGGCGACCAAGGACGGACAGGTCGCGGGCCCGAGGACGCTCGAGCATCTCGTCGACGCCGTGCTCTGGTTCGAGGGCGAGCCGCAAGGATCGCTCCGTCTCCTCCGCTCGACCAAGAACCGGTTCGGAGCGGCCCACGAGGTCGGCTGCTTCGCGATGTCCTCGGATGGCCTGAAGGAAGTCGCAGACCCATCGTCACTCCTCGTCTCCCATCGCGATCGACCGGCACCGGGCATCGCGGTCGCTCCGTTACTCGAAGGCAACCGCGCGATGCTCGTCGAGGTGCAGGCGCTCGTCGGCCCGACGTCGGTCGCCGCACCGCGACGTACCGGCGCTGGTCTGGACGCGCAACGTCTCGGTTTGCTCGTCGCTGTTCTGGAGCGTCGCGGGCGCCTGCGTCTCGGTGGGCACGATGTGTTCGCTGCGGCGATGGGCGGCGTGCGGGCCGTCGAGCCGTCGGTCGACCTCGCCGTCGCGCTCGCCGTGGCTTCGAGCTTTCTCGATGCTCCGTTGCCGAGCGCGACCATCGCCGTCGGGGAGATCGGGTTGTCCGGAGAGATCCGCGGCGTCCGGGATCTCGGGCGCCGGCTCGAGGAGGCGGCGCGGCTCGGATTCCGCCGCGCGATCGTGCACGCCGGTGCCGATCTCCCGCACACGGATCAAGTGCAGCTCCTTGCGGCACGCGACATCCAGGATGCTCTCGAGCATCTCGAGCGTCCGTCGCGGAACGGCTCACGCGACCGCGTGGAACGTGCGCCCGCCGTCGTGCGCGGATGACCTGTATCATGGGACATAGCCTCTGAGCAGCGCGTTCGTGTTGCGAGGAGCGTCGATTGCTGCTATGATTCGGCTCCCCTTATGACAAAGCGCTCGTTCCGCGTCGGTGACAAGGTCGTCTATCCGCATCATGGTGCCGCAACGATCGAAGGGCTCCAGGATCGCGAAGTGGACGGTACGTCGCGCAAGTATTACGTCCTGCGACTTTCCTACGGCGACCTGACGTTGATGGTGCCGATGGATGCGTCCGACGAGGTCGGACTGCGTGGCGTCGTTCCGAAGGACGAGATCGATTCCGTTTTTTCGATCCTGAAATCCAAGAAGCAGGCTCCTTCGCCGTCGAACTGGAGCCGTCGATTCAAGAACCACGTCGAAAAGCTGCGTTCCGGCGACATCTACCAGGTTGCCGAGGTCGTTAAGAACCTCACGCTGCGCGACAAGGACAAGGGCCTCTCCGCCGGAGAGAAGCGCATGCTCTCGAAGGCGCGCCAGATCCTCGTGTCGGAGCTGACGTTCGCGCTCAACTCCAACGAGGACAAAGCGGAGACCATGCTCGACGAGGTGCTGGGCATCGCGTAGAGGGCGCCGAGGACGTGCGGAGCGCGGGAAGCCGCGCTCTTTTTCATTTCTCGGCTGGCCGACCCGGCGAACGGGCAAATCGGACTTGGTGGTGGGTTCCCGACCGATACTTCACACTGAGGGTCCAAAGATGCCCTCGGACGGCCGATACTCCACCAAACGACCAAGGTGGCTTCGTGGAAGAACGTGATCGTGGGGTCGTGCTCGTCGAGCTGGTTCGGCTCGTCGTCGTCGCGTTCTGCACCGCGGCGGGCTACCGCGTAGCGCAAGGCATCGTTTCGAGCTCCGAGTCGGGCAAGGTGCTGCTCGGTGCGGTGGTCGGCAGCCTCTTCGGGTACGTCGCGGGGGGTGTGCTCGGCCGGGCGGTGGCGACGCTGCTCGGCGCCGCGGAGCAGCGGATCGCGAAGATCTCGGGGGCCGATCTGGTCGCGGGAGGGATCGGCGCGATCTTCGGGCTGATCATCTCGGCCGGTATCGGCTGGCCGCTGCTCTTCGTTCCCCAGCGTGACGTCGCGATCGCCATCTTGGGATTCCTCACGATCGTGATGGGATTCCTGGGGTTTCGCGCCGGCGTCCAGAAACGTGAGGACCTTCTCCAGCTGTTCGGTCTGTCGTTCCGCACCCGCGCGTCGGACCTTCGCGTGCTCGACACGAGCGCGATCCTCGATCCGCGTCTCCTCGACTGCGTCCGCGCGGGGATCGTCCGCGGCACGCTTCTGGTCGCGCCGTTCGTTCTCGATGAGGTGCAGGCGATCGCCGACGTGGCGGACCCGGCACGGCGAGCCCGGGGCAGGCGCGGGCTCGAGGCGCTCGCCGTGATGCGACGAGAACGTCTGGCGGACGTGCGGAGCGTCGACCGCATGTATCCCGAGTTCGGAGAGGTGGATGCCAAGGTGGTCGCGCTCGCGCGAGACCGCGGCGCGTCGATCGTCACGAACGACGTCGCCCTCGCGCGCATCGCGGAGCTACAGGGGGTCGAGGTGTTGTCCCTGAATGCGCTGGCCGACGTCCTCCGCGCCCCGCTCCTCCCCGGCGAAGGATTCACCGTCTTGGTCACGAAGCAGGGACGCGAGACGAATCAAGGCGTCGGCTATCTCGACGACGGATCGATGGTGGTGGTCGACGGCGGCCGAGGCCTCATCGGCGAGTCCGCCGACGTTGTGGTAACGAGTGTGGTTCAGACCTCTGGGGGACGGATGGTGTTCGCGAAACCGGCCGGCCATGAGCCCGCAGCCTCGGGCAACGGCAGCGAGGGCTCCGGCGCGTGAGCGCATGGGCCATCGTCGTCGCCGCAGGCGAAGGCGTGCGCTTCGGCAGGTCCAAGGCCTTCGTTGGGTTGGCCGGGATCCCGATGGTTGCTCATTCGCTGATCGTCCTGGCGAAGGCGTCGACGATCGAAGGCATCGTGCTCGTCGTCGCCTCCTCGCAGCTCGAAGAGGGGCTCGCGCTGGCGACGGCAACGGTTCCGCCGATCCGCGTGGAGGTCGTGGCCGGCGGCCCGAACCGCGGCGAGTCGGTGCGAGCCGGGCTCGCCGTCGTGCCGACGGAGGCGAGGCACGTGGTCGTCCACGACGCGGCTCGGCCGCTCGTGACGGTTGCGCTCGTTGAAGCCTCGCTGGCGGCCCTCGATTCGGCCGCCGGCGTTGTCGTCGCCGTTCCCGAGCGCGACACGATCAAGCGAGAGCGGGACGGCGATGTTGCCGAGACGATCGACCGCGAGGGGCTCTGGCGAGCGCAGACCCCGCAGGCGTTCCGCGCCTCTTCGCTTCGTTCGGCTCATGAGCGAGCGGCCGCCGAAGGGATCGAGGCTACCGACGATGCGATGCTCGTCGAACGGATCGGGGAACGGGTCGTGATCGTCCCCGGCGACGAACGCAACCTCAAGGTGACGACCCCCGAGGACCTCACGATCGCGGAAGCGCTCATCGCCGCCCGCGGAGGTTTCTGAGGTGCGGGTCGGCTTGGGGTTCGACGCTCATCGTTTCGCCGCCGGGCGGCCGCTGGTTCTCGGCACGATCGCGATCGATCACGACAGAGGCCTCGCCGGTCATTCCGACGGCGATGTCCTGACGCACGCGATCGTCGACGCGATCCTCGGAGCGGCCGCGCTCGGCGACATCGGTACTCACTTCCCATCCTCGGACCCGCGTTGGAAGGACGTCGACAGCTCGATCTTCCTCAGCGAGGTCCTGTCTTCCGTACGCCTCCTCGGACTGGATATCGCGAACATCGACGTCACCGTGGTCTGCGAGGTTCCGCGCCTCGAGCCCTACCGGGAGAAGATGCAATCCGCGATCGCGTCGGCTCTCGGCGTCGAACCCGAGGCCGTGAGCGTCAAAGCGACGACCACCGACACGATGGGGTTCACGGGACGCGGCGAAGGTGTCGCAGCGTTCGCCGTGGCGTTGATCCGGCCGGCCTGACCGCGAGATCCCGGCTGCTAGACTCGCGCGCTGATGGGCCTGGTCGTCCAAAACACGCTGACCCGACGGAAAGAGCCGTTCTCCCCACTCGAGCCGGGCCGCGTCGGGATGTACGTCTGTGGACCGACCGTCTACGACCACCCGCACGTCGGGCACGCGCGTGCCGCCGTCGCCTTCGACGTGATCCGCCGCGCGCTCACCTTCCTCGGGTACCGGGTCACCTACGTTCGTAACGTGACCGACGTCGACGACAAGATCATCGCGCGCTCGCACGAAGAAGGTCGCAGCCCGTGGGAGGTCGCCGAGGAGTACACCCGCGTCTACGACGAGCAGATGTCGGCGCTGGGCGTCCGCCCGCCGGACATCACCCCGCGAGCCACCGGTCACATCCTCGACATGATCCGTCTCATCGAGGTGCTGATCGAGCGCGGTGTCGCGTACGCCGTCGATGGCGACGTCTACTACGCGGTCGCGGAGTTCGAGGGCTACGGGAAGCTCTCCAACCGCACGCTCGACGACATGCGCGCCGGGGAGCGGGTCGAGCCCGACCCTCGCAAGCGCAACCCGCTCGATTTCGCGTTGTGGAAGTCGGCGAAACCCGGCGAGCCGTCGTGGCCGTCGCCCTGGGGTGAGGGACGGCCCGGCTGGCACATCGAATGCTCGGCGATGGCGATGAAGTACCTGGGCGCCACGTTCGACGTGCACGGCGGCGGCCGGGACCTGATCTTCCCGCATCACGAGAACGAGATCGCGCAATCCGAAGCAGCCACCGGCGTGGAGTTCGCCCGCGTCTGGCTCCACAACGGCTTCGTCACCATCGATGCCGAGAAGATGGCGAAATCGCTTAAGAACTTCGTGACGGTGGCCGACGTGCTCCTCGACTATCCGGCGCCGGCGGTGCGCACGTTCCTCGCCGGGGCGCAGTACCGCTCGCCGATCGACTTCTCGACCTCCGCCCTGGACGACGGCCGCGCGGCGTGGGAGCGCCTCGCTACCTTCGGGCGCAACGCGACGTCGGTCTTGAGCGCGCTGGAGGGGGGGCCTCCGTCGCGCGACCCGTCGATCGCCGAGGCGTGGATCGGGAAGTTCACGGCGGCGATCGAGGACGACTTCAACACACCCGAGGCGCTCGCCGTTCTGTTCGATCTGGTTACGGCCGCCAACCCGCTCATCGAAGAGATCGAACGCCGGCCGGACGCGGCGGTCGCGCGTGACCTGGCGTCGCGGCTCGATGCGTTCGACACGATGGCCGAGGTGCTGGGCCTCAGCCCGAACCGCGACTGGCCGGATACCGGCGGGCGCGCCTCCGAGGCGCTGGCTCCGCTCGCCGAGTACCTGCTCGAGCTCCGCGAGCAGGCTCGCAGGGCGAAGGACTTCGCTCGCGCCGATGAGATACGCGAGCGGCTCGCGGCGGCCGGGATCGTGGTCGAGGACCGCCCGAGCGGGCCCCGCTGGCGCCTCGCCTGAGCACCGACGTGGGGGCGCCGGACCGGATCGAAGGGCGGAACCCCGTCCGTGAAGCCCTCCGCGCCGGGCGGCAGGTCCGACGGGTTCTCATCGCCGACGGCATCCCGGAGCGAGGAACCGTGGCCGAGATCGTCACGGCAGCCCGCGCGGCCGGGGTCCCGGTAGAACGTGCCCCGCGTCCGGTCCTCGACCGCATCGCAGCCGGGCGCGTGCATCAGGGCGTGATCGCCGAGGCAGAGCCCTATCGGTACCGCTCCTGGGAGGAAGCCGCCGCGGCCGCGGAGGCTCGAGGCGAGACGCCGTTGTTGCTCGCCTTGGATGGCATCACGGACCCCGGAAACCTCGGCTCGCTCCTGCGCAGCGCCGAGGCCGCGGGAACCCACGCCGTGATCATCCCGCGACGGCGAGCCTCGCCGGTTACGCCGGTGGTCGAGAAGGTGTCCGCCGGCGCCCTGGAGCACCTCCCGATCGACCGGGTGACCAACCTCGAGCGGGCCCTGGATCGGTGCAAGGACCGTGGGATCTGGGTCGTCGGGCTCGACGGCGAGGCCGAGACGACGATCTGGGATTGCGCCTTATTGACCGAGCCGCTCGTTCTCGTAGTAGGCGCCGAGGGGACAGGCCTCTCCCGCCTGATATCGGAGAGGGCCGATGCGCGGGTTCGGATCCCGATGGGCGGACGGGTGGGGTCGCTCAACGCCGCCGTCGCGGGGGCCGTCGCCCTGTTCGAGGTTCGCCGGAGGCGCAGCCAAGGCGACCACTGATCGCCCGGTGGCGGACTCAGCCTTTTTGTCCGTTTCCGCAGCTAGCACTAGTCAGGATTGCCTATGTCTGTAACCTTGACCGATAGTTCTTACGGGCTATACCATGCCGCCCGAGCGTACGACGCTCGTGTCAGTTCTCCTCTAGCGGCGGGGGAGTAGGTTGCGTCAAGCACTGGGCGCGTTGGAAGTCGAAGACCGACTTCGTGAGGCCTCGGACGAGGGTATCGTCGAGCTGGCCCGCGCCGGCGACGAGATCGCCCTCGAGCACCTCCTGATCCGCTACAAGAACTTCACCCGCGTGAAAGCACGTTCCTACTTCTTGATCGGTGCCGATCGCGAGGACATCGTCCAGGAAGGCATGATCGGGCTCTACAAGGCGATCAGGGACTTCCAGGCCGAGCGTCAGTCCTCGTTCCGGGCGTTCGCCGAACTGTGTATCACCCGGCAGATCATCACGGCGATCAAGAGCGCGACCCGCCAGAAGCACATCCCGCTGAACTCCTACGTATCGCTGAATCGGCCGGTGTCGCACGAGGACGGGGACCAGGACCGGGTCCTCGTCGACGTTCTTGCCACCCACGCGTCGGCCGACCCGGTCGAGCTCGTGATCTCCTCGGAAGAGGTCCGGAGCATGCAGACCTCGTTCTCTGAGATCCTCTCCGACCTCGAGGCCCACGTCCTCCACATGTACCTCGAGGGCAAGAGCTACCAGGAGATCGCCGCCGGGTTGAAGCGCCACGTGAAGTCGATCGACAACGCACTCCAGCGCATCAAGCGAAAGGTCGAGGCCCACATGCACCGACGCCGCGCGGAGTCCATGCTCTAGCCGATCTCGTCTTCGCTTCCGCGGCCGAGAGGCCGCGCTTTCTTTTAGGCTTGCGGTTCGTGTACCGCTTCCTGCTCACCAGACGCTGGCTCGTCGCGAGCCTGGTCGTTCTCACGGCCGTCATCGTGATGGTGATGCTCGGGCTCTGGCAGCTCCGCCGGCTCGGCGAAGTCACCTCGAGCAACGACCGCGTCCGAAGCCGTCTCGCCCTTCCCGTCGCGGCCGTCGATGAGGTCCATGCGCCGGGTGTCGATCAGGACGACGCCGTTTACCGGCGCGTGGAGGCGACGGGGCGTTTCGATGAGACTGAAGAAGTCGTGCTCGACAATCGCTCGAACCAAGGCCGGGCCGGCAAGCATCTCCTGACGCCGCTCGTCACCGAGTCGGGGCGTGCGCTGATCGTGGATCGCGGCTGGGTTCCGCTCGACATCTCGCCGGAGGCGGCGACGGCGGCGCGGCCGCCGTCCGGCACGGTCCGCGTCGTCGGCGTGCTGTTCTCGAGCGAGCGAAAGGGCGCCTTCGGACCGACGATCCCCCGGCAGGGTCGGCTCACGGCCGTTCCGCGCGTCGACGTGGCGAGGCTCGCGCAGCAGCTTCCCTATCCGGCTTTCCCGCTGTATCTCCGGATCGTCTCCCAATCGCCTCAGCAGCCCGGCGAGCTACCCATCCCGCCGGGCGTGCCTGATCTCGACGACGGCCCGCACCTCTCCTACGCCGTGCAATGGTTCCTCTTCGCGACGGTGGCCTTGGCGGTGTTCGTCGCGCTGGCTCGTCGCGAGGCCCGCCGGAAGGCGACCCGCGTTCCTTCAGCCTGAAGCTGGCGCCTTGACCGCCGTGATATGGTCGATCTTCCAGATACCCCCCGGGGGTATACTAGAACCGGGAGACTGTGAGGACGGATGCAGGGTCACCAGCACGAGACCATGACTGAGAACCACGCCCGCCACGCTTCCAACGGCGTCGGCGGCGGACACGATCGTCATGCGGGGCACTCGGTTGGGATGTTCCGCAACCGGTTCTGGGTAAGCCTGGCGCTCACGATCCCTGTTCTGCTCTACGCCGAGATGCTCTGGGACTGGGCCGGCTTGGACATGCCCGACCTGCCGGCACAGAAGATGGCCCCTTTCCTTCTCGGAACCGCGATCTACCTCTACGGCGGCAGCGTGTTCATGCGATCGGCGATCGGCGAGATCCGCATGCGGCTGCCGGGGATGATGACGCTCGTCGCGCTCGGGATCACGACCGCCTATAGCTACTCGGCCGCGACGACGTTCTTGCTCGAAGGCGAGGGCTTCTACTGGGAGCTCGCGACGCTGGTAGACGTCATGTTGCTCGGCCATTGGATCGAGATGCGATCGATCGGCCGCGCTCGCGGCGCTCTGAGCGAGCTCGCGAAGCTCCTGCCGGATACGGCCGAGCGGGTGACGGAAGACGGAACCGTCGAGGTTCCCGTGCACGAGCTGGCCCTCGACGACGTCGTTCTCGTCCGACCCGGGGGCCGCATCCCGGCGGACGGCGTGGTGGTCGAGGGCCGGTCGCACGTTGACGAATCGATGCTGACCGGCGAGTCGCGTCCGGTGCAGAAGCACCCCGGCGACCAGGTCGTCGCAGGATCGGTCAACGGGGAAGGATCGCTGCGCGTTCGCGTCGCGCGGACCGGCGAGCAGACCGCTTTGGCCGGCATCGCTCGGCTCGTCGCCGAAGCGGAGGCTTCGAAGTCGCGCGCGCAGGCGATCGCCGACCGCGCGGCCACCGCGCTCACGTATGTCGCGATCGTGGCCGGCTCGGCGACCGCGCTGATCTGGTGGGTCGCCGGTCGCGACGCCGACTTCGTCGTCGAACGAGCCGTCACCGTAATCGTGATCGCATGCCCTCACGCGCTCGGACTCGCCGTCCCGCTCGTCGTCGCGATCTCGACGAGCCTGGCGGCGCGGAGCGGGCTCCTCGTCCGGAACCGGCTCGCCCTCGAGCGAGCGAGGGAGCTCGATGTCGTCGTGTTCGACAAAACCGGGACGCTCACCCAGGGCGAGCTCGGCGTTGTCGGGATCGCAACCATCGCAGGCCGCTCTGAGGAGGACGCGCTTGCCGCCGCCGCCGGGCTTGAAGCCGACTCGGAGCATCCGCTCGCCAAAGCCGTCGTTCGCGAAGCTGAGCGCCGCGGTGGAACCGCGGCCGGGGTCACGAACTTCGAGGCGCTCGCGGGTCGCGGCGTCCGCGGGCAGATCGGCGGACGGACCGTGCATCTCGGCGGTCCGCGGCTCCTCGAGGAACTCGGCGCGGCGCCTCCCGAGGAGCTTGCGTCCGTCATCAAGGGATGGTCGGAGGATGGGAAGTCCGTCGTCTACCTGGTGGAAGAAAAGAAGGTTACCGCGGCGTTCGCCCTCGCCGACTCGATCCGTGAGGCCTCACGTGAGGCGGTCAGAAGCCTGAAGCAGATGGGGATCCGGGTCGCGATGATCACCGGCGACTCCGAGGCCGTAGCTCGATGGGTGGCGGGCGAGCTCGGCATCGACGAGTTCTTCGCGGAGGTGCTCCCCGAGCACAAGGCCGCACGGGTGAAGGAGCTGCAAGAGCGAGGGCGTCGCCTGGCGATGGTCGGAGACGGGGTAAACGACGCACCCGCGCTCGCGCAGGCGGATGTTGGGATAGCGATCGGGGCCGGAACCGACGTCGCGATCGAGGCCGCCGACGTGATCCTCGTCCGGGACGATCCCCGCGACGTGGTACGCGTGGTCCACCTCTCTCGCGCGAGCTACCGGAAGATGCTGCAGAACCTTGCCTGGGCCACCGGCTATAACGTGATCGCGCTGCCGTTGGCGGCCGGGGTGCTCGAGCCTGCCGGACTTGTGCTGTCGCCTGCGGTAGGGGCCCTGCTGATGGCGCTCAGCACGGTCGTCGTCGCCCTCAACGCCCAGCTGCTCCGCCGAAGCCGGAACCTCATGGCTGCGAGCTGAAAAGAGCTGGGGGCGGGAATCGAACCCGCGACCTACGGATTACAAATCCGTTGCTCTGCCGAGCTGAGCTACCCCAGCGCACCGCTCAGGGTAGCGCGAGACCGCCCGGTACACTGACCGTATGACGAACGCGTGGGCAACCGCGCTTGCGCAGCTCGACGAGGCGGCCGCCTTCATGAGCCTCGACCCGAACCTCCACGAGGTATTCCGCACGCCCAAGCGCATCCTGACCGTCTCCGTCCCCGTGATGATGGACGATGATCGGATCGAGGTCTTCACCGGCTTCCGCGTGCACCACTCGATCGCGCGCGGCCCGGCGAAGGGCGGCATCCGCTACCACCCCGACGTGTCCGAGGAAGAGGTCAAGGCGCTGGCCATGTGGATGACGTGGAAGTGCGCCGTCGTCGGCATCCCGTACGGAGGCGCGAAGGGCGGCGTGCGTCTCGATCCGAAGCGCCTGTCCGACGGAGAGCTGGAGCGGCTCACGCGCCGCTACGCGAGCGAGATCCTCCCGTTCATCGGCCCCGCGAAAGACATCCCGGCGCCGGACGTCAACACCGACGAGCGGATCATGGCGTGGATCATGGACACGTACTCTGTGAACCAGGGCTACTCGGTCCCGGGGGTCGTCACCGGAAAGCCGGCTTCGATCGGCGGCTCGCTCGGCCGGTCGGGAGCGACCAGCCGCGGCGTCGTCACGGTGACGATGGCTGCGCTGCGCCAGCTCGCGCTCCCGCAAGAAGGCTTGAACGTCGCTATCCAGGGGTTCGGGAAGGTCGGCGGATTCGCTGCGCAACTCTTCCACGACGCCGGGTTCAACGTGGTCGCCATCGCCGACTACAAAGGGGGCGTCTACAACCAGCGCGGCCTCAACCCGACGGCATTGCTCCGGTACAAGAGCGAGGCCGACACGATCGCCGGGTACCCGGGAGCGGACACGATCACGAACGAGGAGCTTCTCGAGATGGACGTCGACATCCTGGTCCCTGCCGCGATCGAGGATCAGATCACCGAGTCCAACGCCGACCGGATCAAGGCGAAGCTCGTCGTCGAAGGAGCCAACGGCCCGACCACCCCCGAGGCGGACCACATCCTCACCGAGCGAGGCGTCACGGTCGTCCCGGACATCCTCGCCAACGCCGGCGGCGTCACCGTCTCGTACTTCGAGTGGGTCCAGGACATCCAGGCCTATTTCTGGAGCGAGGACGAGGTCAACGCCCGCATGCGGGACATCATGGAGCGCTCCTACGAGGAGGTCCGCACGCTGTCCGTGGAAAAGGGCGTCCGTCTTCGGCTCGCCGCCCTGGCCCTCGGCATCGGGCGGGTCGCGGAAGCCCACCGGGTGAGGGGCTTGTTCCCCTAGAACCTCGCTTGCCGGCCCCGCCCCGGCTCTGTGGCAGAATCACACCGCTGTAATTCTCGTGTGTTGGGGGGTTCGGTGGCCGAAGAGCAGATGCTTCCGACGGTGGGTGAGGAGCTCACGGAGCGCGATCGCGAGATCCTCGCGTTCGAGCGAGACTGGTGGAAGCACGTCGGGGCCAAGGAACGCCAGATCCGCGATCGTTTCGGCGTCTCGGCCACGCGCTACTACCAGATCCTGAACGAGCTGATCGCGGCCCCGGCAGCGATGCGCGAGGACCCGATGCTCGTGCGGCGCTTGCAGCGCATGAGGGCCGCCCGACAGAAGCAACGCGTCGCGCGGCGCCTGGGTCTGCCAGAATAGTCCCCGATGCCCGGGAAGCACGCGCCGGAATCTTCGGCCTCCTTCATCCTCTCTCTGTCGAGGGCGGCCGGCGGCGCGCTCCTGGCCGTCGCGGTCATGGCGATCCTCGTCGTGGCGCTTCTGAATCGCGGCAACGCCGAGGAGCCGCAGGGGCCGACCGTCGCGAACCCGGCTTCGTCGCCGACGCGCAGCTCGTCTCCCAGCCCGACGCCGTCGACCGTCTCGCCCTCGCCGAAGCCGACGGTCCTGGCGCCGAGCAAGGTCACCGTCCAGGTTCTCAACGGCACCGCACGCACGGGGCTCGCCGCCGCCACCGCGCAGGACATCGAGAAGGCCGGCTACAAGCTCGGTGGAACCGGCAACGCCGCGCGCACCGACAAGAGCACGATCTTCTATCGGAAGGGGCGGCGCGCGGAAGCGCTGGCGTTCCAGCAGATCTTCCCCGACTTCAAGGTGCTCAAGGAAGCGCCGGCTTCTCAAGCCACGATCCTGCGAGTGGTGCTCGGCGCCGATTGGCCCGAAACGAACTGAAGCGGCTCAGGCGCCGGTCCGCCGGATCAACGTCAGCACGCTGTTCGATCTGATCACGACGCCGCCGCCTGCGGCGGGGCCTCCCGAGATCGCGAGCCGTGCCTCGCCGTTCGACCGGACCGTGACCGGAAATCCTTCCCGGAAGGCGAACGCGATCTCGCCGGCCGCGTACTCGACACCCTCGAGCCGAAGCGCCGTCCCCGCCACCTCTCGCTCGCGAACGACCGCGCGTCTGGTCGAGGTCGCGACGATCCCGCAGTCGTAGCCGTTCACGACCTTCAGCGCCGCGAGGCGCGCCTCTTGGAGGCCGCCGGGCGTCCCCGACGCGGCGGGGATCGGTCGGGTCCATCGGTCGGCGAGATGAACCCGGCCTGCGGGGAGCGGAGGGCCGATCAACGGAACGAGGTCCTCGATCTGCGCCGCGTCCAGCTCTCCGGTGCCTTCAGCGGGCGTGACGCGATCTATCTGCCCGTCGCCGGCGACCTCGATCACGACGCGCTGCTCGGGCGGCGTATCGACCGTCTTGCCGTCGCGCGTGAGCTTGACCGGCGTGATCGTCATCGTGAGCGTCGTCGTCGGTGTGACCTGCTCGACGACGAGGCGGGTCGTCGCTTCCAGGCGGGTGTGTTCTGTGGAGGTCAGGTCCGCCGCCGAGATGGTGACCTCCGCGTCGGCGATGACGCGATAAAGGCGCACTTCTCCCGATGAGAACCGTGAGGTGAGCCGCAGCTCCGGGGCGGCGCATGCCGCGAGCCCCAGCATGAGGGCGATCAGAAGGCCGAGGCGACGCATCGGGTCAGTCTACGGCCGCGATAGCATCCCGTCCGTGCTCAACGGTGTCCCGGCCGTGCTGGCCGCCCTGAACGACTCGGCCGCGGAGGCGGGCGTCTTCTGCGACTTCGACGGCTGTCTTGCCCCCATCGTTCCCGACCCCGCTCTGGCGCGCCCGGTGCGGGGCGCATCGAGCGTCCTCGCCAAGCTCGTTCGGAAGTTCGCGGTCGTGGCGATCGTCTCCGGACGTTCGGTCGCAGACCTCTCGCGACGCATCCGGGCCCCGGGCGTCCGGCTGATCGGGCTCCACGGCATGGAGGCGATCCGCGGCGGTGTCGTGACGGTCGTGCCCGAGGCCGAGGCGGCGCGGGATGCGGTGGAGCGCGCCGCGGAGCTCCTGGAACGCTCGCTCCGGGGCGTTCGCGGCGCGCTCCTCGAGCGGAAGGGGCTGGCGCTCGCCGTTCACTTCCGGCGCGCTCCCGATCCCGTCGAAGCGGAGCGCCTCGCCTCGCCGCTCGTGATCGAGGCTGCCGCCGACGCCGGGCTGGCTGTGGTGCCGGGCCGTCGCATCCTCGAGGTCCGCCCCATGGAAGGCGGCGACAAGGGAGACGCGGTTCGCCGCGTCGTCGAAGAACACGGGCTTCGCGCTGCCCTGGTCGGCGGGGACGACGTCGGCGATCTCCCCGCATTCGCGGCGCTCGAAGGGCTCGGGGTTGCGATCCGCGTGGCGGTGGCGAGCGCGGAATCCCCGGCGGCGCTGACCGAGCGTGCGGACATCGTCCTCGGCTCGCCGCAGGAGTTCGTCGGGCTTCTTCGCCGTCTGGCCTAGAGGAACGTCTTCAGCGGCGACGGTGCTCGAGATCTTTCAACTGCGCGTCGAGCCAGCGTCCCGGCGATCGCCCACGGGCAAGACGCCGCAAGCGACGGGCGCGATCCTGCCGCTCGGTCTCGGGCATGTCCAAAGCACCTGATATCGCCCGGGAGGTCTGATCGACATCGACGGGATTGACGACGAGCGAGGCCGGCGCCAGCTCCACGGACGCTCCGGCGTTGCGGGACAGCACCAGCACTCCGGCGCGCCGGTTGAGGCACGGGCCTTCGCGAGCGACGAGGTTCATCCCGTCGAAAACCGGGTTGACGACGAGCACGTCGTACATGCCGTAGGCGGCCAGCGTGCGCGGGAAGTTGTCGGAGATCTCGAGCCGGACCGCTTCGGGGCCGAACCGCTGATTCACCCGCTCCGCCGCTGCGGTGCACTGCTCGATGTACTCCTGGTATTCGGGAACCGAGCGGCGCGACGGCTGTAACAGCACGAGATGGACGACCCGGCCGCGGAGCTCGGAACGTCGCTCGAGCATGAGCTCGTAGGCGCGCAGGCCGCGCAAGATGTTCTTCGACAGCTCGGTGCGATCGACGCGCAGCACGAGCTTCCGGTCGCCGAGCCACTTCCTCAGCTCGCCGCGCGCGACCTTCACCGAGGGCTCCGCTGCGATCTCCGCGAGGTGATCGGGGTTGACGCCGATCGGATACGCGTTCGTCCGAACCGAGCGCCCGGCCAGAGGAAGGACCCGGTCTCGCGCCTTGATCCCCATGATCTGGCGCGTTCCGGCCAGGAAGTTCCGGAGCCACCGGTCGGTCTGGAAGCCGATGATGTCCGCGCCGAGCATCCCTTCGAGCAGCGCGCGGCTCCATCCGTCGGACAGCAGCGACAGGTAGTCCGGTTGGGCGAACGGGATGTGCCAGAACAGGCCGATCGCCAGATCGGGCCGGAGCTTGCGAAGCATCTCCGGAACGAGTGCGAGGTGGTAGTCCTGGATGAGCGCGACGCCGCCTTCGGGCGCTGCCTCTGCCGTCGCGTCGGCGAAACGGCGATTGACATCCTGGTAGGCGTCCCACGCCTCGTTCTCCTCGTCGCCGAAGGTCGGGGTTCGCGGCGGATCCCAGAGGTAGTGGTGAACGAACCACAGGATCCGGTTCGAGAAGCCGTCGACCGAGGCGCGGTAGGCGGCGGCGGGCACGTCCACCAGGCGTACCCGGAGCGATGCGCCCTCGAGATCGACGTCCACCGGACCCGATGCGGCGACCGCGCGGTCCTCGTCGGACACCGCGCTCGCGATCCAGACTCCCTCTCGGCCCCGGAGCGCGCCCGAGACCGCCGTCACGAGCCCGCCGACGCCTCGGCGCTGCGTCTGCCCTCCGTCGGGGGTGCGCTCGAACGTCACCGGGCCCCGGTTGGAGGCGACGACGACCGGCCGATCCATGCGGGCTAGGGAGCGAGCTGTGCGAACAGCGCCAGGTGGTCTTCGATGTCTCGCATGGACAGGAAGCGCTCCCGGACGAAGACGCGGGCGCGGAACCCGATCTCCGCTGCGTGCTCCTTGTCGGCGAGGATATCCACGATCCGCTTGGCGCAAGACTCGACGTCCTCGACCAGGTAGCCGGTCTCGCCGTCGACGATCTGAAGCTTGATGCCGCCGACGTTCGATCCGATGACCGGCTTGCCCTTCCACATCGCTTCGGAGACGACCAGGCCGAAGCCTTCACGGATGGATTTCTGTACGACGACGTCGGCAGCGCGCTGGAACGCGTTCACGCCGAGCGCCCCCACGTCCTGGAGGTTCGAGAGCAGGTGGATGTCCGGGTCGTCCTCGCGATGCTCCTCCGTCTTGGTGTAGTAGTCCCAACCCTCCGGATCGTCGTGAGCCATCGAGGCGATGAGCGCCAGCTGGAGCCCCGGCACCTCCCGGCGGGCGATGCGGAAGGCGTCGATCACGCCGAGCGGGTCCTTCCACGGGTCGAACCGCGAAACCTGGACCACGAGCGGCCGGGTCGTGTCGATCTGGTAGCGGCGCATGACCTCATCGACCATGCCACCGTCCATCGGGATGTTCTTGATCGACAGCGGATCGATCGAAGGCGGGATGAGCGCGACGTGCGGAACTCTCAAGCCCGGGCGCACGAACTCTTCGAGGGTGAAGATCGCTGCGTCGTAGGACTCGATGAACGGAGCGACGAACTGCCACACCGGCTCGAAGGGCTCGGTGAGATCGATGTGGCAGCGCCAGATCCACTTGCCGGGTTTGATCCCGCGGTCCTCCATCAGCTCGGGAAGGATCGCGGCAGGTTGCGAGTCGTGGATGATGACGAAGTCGTAGTCGCCCTCGAAAGCCTCGGCGTTGTTCTCGCTGACCGACAGATACAGAGACCGCATCTCGGCGGTCCACGGCACCGCGCCGCCCTGCAGCGCGTTGTGCATGGCCTTGGTGACTACGAAGAACTCGTCGGGCGCTTGCATCAGCTGCCAGTCCGCCTCGATGCCGAGATCCCGCATGAGGGGCACGATCGTGTAGAGCAACTCGGCTACCCCGCCGCCGAATGCCGTCGAGTTCACGTTCAGAACGCGGGCGCCCTTGAAAGGCTTGGCGATCTCCCTCAGGCGGTCGATCGCGTCCGCGCCCACGACGGCGGCATAGTCGCCCAGCGCCTTGGCGGGAGTTGGAACCTGCTGCAGCATCGACGTTCCATCTTACCCACGGGTCCGCAGTCGACTCGTTACGGGGAAACCTCGCCGCTACGAGGCTCTAGAACTGCGAGTTAAGCAGGCGAAGCTTCTCGAGGGAGCGCTCGCGTCGGCGCTGAGCCTCCTCGGGGTCGTGCGGGTGGAGAACGTTGCGCATGGTCTCGAGCAAAGCCACCGGGCTGAACGGTTTCATGATGTAGTCGGCCGCACCGCCCGACCAGCCCCGCATCTGATCCTCACCCTGGACGCGAGCGGTGAGCATAACGACGGGGATCTCAGCGGTCTCGGGGGCGGTCTTCAGCGCCTCGAGGACGTGCCAGCCGTCCATCGACGGCATCATCACGTCGAGGAGAACCATGCTCGGGCGCAGCTCGCGCGCGAGACGAAGACCCTCCACCCCGCTCGAAGCGGTTACCACGTTGTATCCCTCGAACTCGAGGTTCACGCGGCAGAGGAGGAGGATGTCTTCCTCGTCGTCGACGACGACGATCGTCTCGGGCCGGTTCTTATCCATGCGCTTTCCTATTCTGGCCGCCCGAAACCGAGCGGCACATAGGCCGGACGGGCTATTTCCTCGTCACCCAGAATGGCCATGCGCAGGCCCGGGGACCGCGGCGGCTACAATCCGGCCCGATATGGAGAGCCCCGAGCTTGGCTCCACCTTCGGGCAACGGATCATCCACCCCCAGACGATCTGGGACCGGGTCGTTCGCTGGGGTCTCTTCTGCGTCGCGCTCTCTGCCATCGTCGGCGTCGTCTTCTCGGTCTTCTACTTCCTCATCTGGCCGCTGCGCGTCCTGTTCGCCCCGGTCGCGCTCGCCCTGGTCGTCGTCTATCTGCTGAACCCGCTCGTCAACCTCCTGGAGCGCCGTGGCCTGAGGCGCGGATTCGGCGTGGCGATCATCTACGTGTTGTTCGTGGCCGTCGTCGCCGTCGGGTTGTCTCTCCTGGTCCCGATCATCGCGCGTCAGATCACCGGCTTCATCGACAAGCTGCCCGAGTACGTCCAGGACGCGACCAACGAGATCAATAGCTTCGCCGCCAAGCGTGGCTGGGACTACCGGATCAATCTCGACACGGAGGAGATCCAGCAGTACATCGTCGACAACCGTGAGGCGATCATCGGCGTTCTCGGCGGGGTGCGCAGCTTCGCGTTCGGTGTGATCCACATCCTCATCACGCTCATCATCGGGATCATCCTTTCGATCTACATCCTGTTGGACATGCCGAAGATCCAGCGGTCGATGCGGAACATCCTCCCCGAGGGGCGACGCGAGGAGATCGCCGGACTAGCGGAGAACATCGGCAACGTCCTCGGCAGCTTCTTCCGCGGGCAGCTGCTGGTCGCGCTCTTCGTCGGCATCGCGTCGGCCGTCGGCCTGACCGTCATCGGCATCCCGTTCGCCGCTGTCGTCGGCCTGATCGCCGGGGTCTTCAATCTGGTGCCGCTGATCGGGCCGTTCATCGGGGCGATCCCGGCCGTGATCCTGGCGCTGCTGTCCGATCAGCCCATCGATGCGTTGTGGGCCGGGCTCTGGCTCCTTACGGTGCAGCAGGTCGACAACCACATCATCAGCCCCAACGTCATGGCCAGAACGGTGAAGCTCCATCCGATCACCGTGATGCTGGCGCTCCTCGCCGCAGGTTCGCTGTTCGGGCTCTTCGGGATGCTGCTGATCGTGCCCGGGGTCGCGACGGTCAAGATGCTCGCCGGCCACTTCTGGAATAAGCGGAGCGTCCGGGAGGCGTTCGTCGCGGCCATGCCGGACGGGGCGACGCCGGCGGTCGTGGTCGAATCCGTGATGGAGGGCGTCCGGGTCGACGGCGAGGAAGTGGTGGTTGAAGAGCGGACGGTCGTGCGGAAGCCGGTCAGGGTAGCGCGAGCGCCCGTAAAGCGTCGCACCACCCGAGGTTCCCGGGCCGCTCCGAAACGTAAACGTTCGAAAGACCGCTAGCCGCCCGCTCCAGCGCCGGATCGGCTTCGACCGCGTCGCGCACGAGCACGAGGGCTCCGACCTCCGGCGCCATGGTCAGATCCGCTAGCGAGTCGCCCACCGCCATCGACTGCTCGCGGGTGAACGTTCGCCGCTGCCGGTCGAGCGCGACCGCACTGCCCTTGTCGACCCCGCGCGGCTGCAGGTGGTACGCGTGAGACGCGCCCGCGTCCAGCCCGAGGTACGCGCCGTGGAGCCGGCCGTTGTCGTGAAGCGTCAGCCACTCGAACCCCGCAGCGGCGAGGACGCTGTCGGCCTCCGCGGTGTCGACCAGGCCGCGGAAGAGCTGGGTGTAGTCGCGCCACGCCGACCAAGGCGTGTGGTGCTCGAGCCGTCCGGGGAACGCATCGAAGAGAAGTTTCACCGCGCCGGTACGCTCCATGTGGGCTGCCGGAGGCTCCTCGCCTCCCGGGTACGCGCCGAGGTTGGTGACGACCTCCCGGCCGAGGTCGTAGGCGATGAGCGCCCCCATCTCGGCGATAACGGTGCCAAGCCCGAGGATCCGGGCGTCGCCGATCAGCCCGCGCAGCGAGCGTCCGGTCGCCGGCACCACGTCGATCTCGCGCGCGAGTGCCGCCATGAGCGCCTCGATGGGCTCGGTGCTCAGCGACCCGTCGGGGGCGCGGGTGAAGGCTCCCGCAGGCCCGAGCATCGTGCCGTCGAGATCGGTGTACACAACCCGCACGTCGAGGCTTAGGCGCAGGTCGTGGGCATGTTCTTCGAGCCGTCGGGGCATCACCGGCCATGCTACCCGGAGCCCTCCGCGGGGCCGCCGGAGACATCTCGAAGCATGGCTCGGCCGATTTCCGTATCCTTTCTCGACTATGGCCACCGTCCTCGGCCTCCGCTGCCGCGAGTGCTCACGCGAATACCCGGCGGAACCGCTTCATGTCTGTGAGTTCTGCTTCGCGCCGCTGGAAGTCGTGTACGACTACGAGCGGATCGCAGCCGAGGTCTCGCGTTCCTCGATAGCGGCCGGGCCCCGGTCGATGTGGCGCTACGCGCCGCTGCTGCCGGGCGGCGAGGACCGGGTAGACCTCGGCGCCGGCATGACGCCGCTGGTGCGAGCGAACCGACTTGCCGCCGAGCTGGGGCTGCGAGAGCTGTGGCTGAAGAACGACACGGCCAACCCCACCCACTCCTTCAAGGACCGCGTCGTCTCGGTCGCGCTGACGGTGGCCAAGGCGTTCGGCTATTCAACCGTCGCGTGTGCCTCGACCGGCAACCTCGCCAATGCGGTGGCCGCGCACGCGGCTCACGCCGGGCTCGAGGCGTACATCTTTATCCCCGCCGACCTCGAGGCCGGGAAGGTCGTCGCCACGGCCATCTACGGCCCGAACCTGATCGCGGTGAAGGGCACCTACGACGACGTCAACCGCCTCTGCTCGGAGATCGCCGGTGAGTTCGACTGGGCGTTCGTCAACGTCAACATCAGGCCCTACTACGCCGAAGGCTCGAAGTCGCTCGCGTTCGAGATCGTCGAGCAGTTCGGCTGGGAAGCGCCCGACCATGTGGTGGTGCCGATCGCCAGCGGGTCGCTGCTCACCAAGATCAAGCGTGGCCTCGACGAGATGGTGAAGGTGGGCCTGATCGACGGCCACGCGACCAGGATCTCGGGTGCGCAGGCGAGCGGCTGCGCCCCGGTAGCGACCGCATTCAAGAGCGGAACCGACCACATCCGCCCCGTGAAGCCTTCGACGATCGCGAAGTCGCTCGCCATCGGCAACCCCGCGGACGGCTACTACGCGGTGAAGGTAGCTCGGGACACGGGCGGTGCGATCGAAGACGTCTCCGACGCGGAGGTCGTCGACGGCATCCAGCTCCTCGCGAGGACCGAAGGCCTCTTCGCCGAGACCGCGGGCGGCGTGGTCATCGCGACGCTCCGCAAGTTGTGCGAAGCGGGGGTCGTCCGGCCGGACGAGCGCGTCGTCGCGCTCATCACCGGCGACGGGTTGAAGACCATCGAGGCGGTGGCCGAGCGCACGACGCCGACGATGGTCATCCCGCCGCGGCTCGACGACTTCCGCGGTCAGCTCGATCTCATCTCCTCGGGGGCCGAAGCGTGAGCGTCAGCGTCAAGATCCCGACACCGCTCCGGCGCGTGACCGGCGGCGTGGCCGACGTTTCGGCGGCCGGAGGGACGGTTCGCGAGCTCATCGAGGATCTCGAGCGTCAGTTCCCGGGGATGCGCGAGCGGCTGTGCGACGAGACGGGCGCGCTCCGCCGTTTCGTCAACGTGTTCGTCGGCGACGAGGACATCCGGTTCCTGGAAGGGATCGAGACGGCGATCGAAGAAGGGGCGCAGGTCTCGATCATCCCCGCCGTCGCCGGCGGCTAACGTCCGTTTTCGCGCCTGTTTCCGGTCCGAGAAAGCCCCGCCGTTGACCCTCCCTCTCGCTCCTCGTACCCTGGACCCATGTTCCGTTTCTCGCTCCGCACCGAATACGGGCTCCGTGCATTGATGGAGCTCACCCGACGATGGGGCGATGGTCCGATCCCCGCGCGCGAGGTCGCCGAGCACCAGAACATCCCACTCCGTTTCCTCGAGCATCAACTCTCCGCGTTGCACAAGGGCGGCATCGTCGTTTCGCATCGCGGTGCCGGCGGCGGGACCGAGCTCGCGCGCGATCCATCAGAGCTGCGGATCTCCGAGATCATCGAAGTGCTCGAAGGGCCGATCGCCGCGATGTTCTGTCTCGAGCCGCACGACGAGGAGGTCTGTCCGCAGAGCCATCACTGCGGCCTCCAAGAGTTGTGGGGTCGCGTCGAAGGCGCCGTGCGCGATGTGTTCGAACGAACGACGCTCGCCGATCTCGTGACGCGTCATCGCGAGCTTCAGCCGCTGCTGTGGCCGCAGATGGCGCACGTTCGCAGCGTCGACTGACGCGCATCGCGCATCACGTCGCGTCAGACGCGATCGGCGCCCTCGAAAAAAAAGTCCCGAATCCCTTGAACCAGGCGACAACCCTCGTTATAGTCGCCGAGGTTTGTGCTCCATATAGAGGAGCGCACAACTCTCCCGAACGGAGGGGGGTGGACAAGGATGCCGGCCAAGAAGAAGAAGAAGGCGGCTAAGAAAGCCCCGGCCAAGAAGAAGACCGCCGCCAAGAAGAAGGGCGGAGCGAAGAAGAAGAAGCGCTAGCGATCGGAAGATCGCTTCAAGATTCGCGAGAGAGGGCCTCCCATGCGTGAGGCCCTCGTCGCGTCTAAGGCTCGTATCGCGTCGCGCGACCTTCCTGCTGCGATAGACGACAGATAGTGTCGACCATCGCAGCAAGAACGGCGGGAAGGATGTGCGAGGGACCATGACGAGGTTGTAGGCAGCGGCATGCGAACGACGGTTGGGAACAACGCCACCTGGCCGCTCATGAGCGTTCCTCCCAAGGGGTTCGATGAAGAGATCTATCTCTGCGATGAGATAGCTCGAGCAGAACTCGCCGGGATCCCGGCGATGGCGATGGGAGTGCGTTTCGAGACGGCCCGCGGCACATTCGTGTTCTGAGCTTCAAGCCTCGAGACGTGCTTCCGATCTGTGGAAGCCGCCGGCCCGAAGGCCTTGTGAGCTGGTCGGCCCCGAGCGATCGGCGGGCGGCCGTAACGGCCCGCAGCCGGTCTTGGGGGGGCCGACGACTTGCCAGGAACCGGTCCCGGGGCCTATAAATGGGGTTAGCACTCTCGTAGGGAGAGTGCTAGGACTCTCCGGGTGAGAGTGCTAAGGAGGGGTGTTGATGGCAGCTAAGATGATCGCCTTCAACGAGGAGGCCCGACGGGCCCTCGAGCGAGGCATGAACCAGCTGGCCGACGCGGTCAAGATCACGCTCGGCCCAAAGGGTCGCAACGTCGTCATCGAGAAGAAGTGGGGAGCCCCCACGATCACGAACGACGGCGTATCGATCGCGAAAGAGATCGAGCTCGAGGACCCGCTTGAGAAGATCGGGGCCGAGCTCGTCAAGGAAGTCGCCAAGAAGACCAACGACGTCGCCGGTGACGGAACCACCACGGCGACCGTGCTCGCGCAGGCGATGGTCCGCGAGGGGCTTCGCAACGTCGCCGCCGGCGCCAACCCGATGGGCCTGAAGAAGGGGATCGAGAAGGCCGTCGAGCGGGCCGTCGAGGCGATCAAGGACCAGGCCAAGGAGATCGAGGACAAGGACGAGATCGCTCACGTCGCCTCCATCTCGGCGAACAACGACCCGGAGATCGGCGCGATGATCGCCGAGTCGATGGAGAAGGTCGGCAAGGACGGCGTCATCACCGTCGAGGAGTCGCAGACCTTCGGCCTCGAGCTCGAGCTCGTCGAAGGCATGCGCTTCGACAAGGGCTACATCTCGCCGTACTTCATCACCGATCCCGAGCGCATGGAAGCCGTGCTCGACGAGCCGGTGATCCTCGTGGCCAACGCGAAGATCGCCGCGGTGAAGGACCTGCTCCCGATCCTCGAGAAGGTCATGCAGTCCGGCAAGCCGCTCGTCATCATC
>JBBDRM010000141.1 GCA_040905475.1 Actinomycetota bacterium | reverse complement strand
GGGCCCCTTCTTCGTTGCCTTTAAGCGTGCCCCGTTAGGTTCGAAAAGCGGACCTTTAGGGTCACGCTTTCACGGATAGCCGGGAAATCAGGTCAGCGACCCGGCGACACAGCGCCCTGGGATTGCGAACGTCCTCCCATGTAGCCCGATAGACGGTCCAGCCCATACGCAGGAGCTCGTTGTCTCGCATCCTGTCCCATCGCCAACTTTGGCGGCTCGAGTGGAAGCGATAGCCGTCCGCCTCGATGGCGAGCTTGATCTCCGGGTACGCGAAATCGAGCCGAGCGATGAAGTTTCCGTCATCATCACGAACGACGTACTGGCGAACCGGCGCTGGAAGGTGCCCTGTGAGCAACGCTCGCCAGGTCAGGGTCTCGAGGGAACTCTCGGTGTGTGTTCCCGCCAGCTCGAGGAGCAGTGAACGCAAGATGGCTCGCCCTGGGTGAGTCGGCCCGACGCCTGAAAGCGCTGTTTCGAGCTCGGACTTCGTGGTCATACGTCGCCGTATCGCCGACTCCAACGCCATCTCCAGATCGGTTCGGGCAAGGGCCGACGCCAGGTCAACGATCGTGCGTGCCACGGTTGTGGTCGGGATGCCATCGCAAAGCTCAACCTCCGACTTGGCGATCGTGCGCACACGGTGGATCACGACGCCGAACGTCGACCGCCGGTGTCTCGATGTGGTGATGAACTCGACGGGCCGGCCGCGAACGCCATCAAGCTCTCGGAGCACAGCCGCTGCTCGATGCGATGCAGCGCACTCCTGCCCGAGCCACAACGCTGTCGCGGCGAGACGCTGGCGCCAGCGTCCGTCCGGCGTTGTGGGTGTCCAGATCCGATAGACACGCGGATACGCCCGTCCCCATTGTTCGGATGCTAAGAGCCGCGTGATGGCGGACCGAGAAAGGCCCGCTCCTAAGGCCTCATGCAGCTCGATGACGCCGTGCTGCGACGCTGCGATCCGGGAGCACGCTTGTAGTCGCGAAGATCGGGAGGTGCTGGTCGACATAGTCCGAAGGTAGCGGCGGCCGCCTCGGGAGGCGTCGGGGTGGGACTCGTTGACGGCGTGTTGCTGGGTTGAGGCGCTTGGAGGACCCGAGGCCCTTCGCACAGAATCTCAGCTTGGGGGGATGGCAGCTCGCCCGGGATCGAGGGCGCGAGGAGGTTACGTTGAAGGCGCGTCGTTCTCTGCTGTTTGCGCTGGTCATCCCGCTTATCGCGGCCATCGGATGGCTGCCCTTCCGGCCTGCTGGAGGCTTCCCGACCGCCCCCGACGAGGCCCGCTACGAGCTCTACGGGCGCGTTTTCCCCGACCCTCATGGCTGCCTCAAGGGATTGCCGCTCGCGAGCCCGTGGGCGAAAGGCAACATCTGCGCGGTCCAGTTCATCCAGTGGGAGGACGCGCTCGCCGGGGTTCGCTTCCTCGAGGAGCGGTTCCCCCGCTACATCTCGCTGGTCAACGTCTCGGACGTCTACGACGGCGCCTTCCGTTCCGCCGGGATCCCCTCGGAAACGATGGCCAGAGATCACAAGGACCTGTATGCGATCAAAGTGACCGACGCGAAGTCCTCCATCCCGGAAGCCGAGCGGAAACACTTCATGTACAGCCTGTCGATCCACGGGATCGAGCGCGCCGGACTCGAGGGCGGGATCCGAGCTGCGGAGGATCTGGTCACGTGGGCCGCCTGCGAAGAGAGCCCCGACGCAGCGCCCGCCTGTTCGTCGGAGGGCCCCTTCCCGAAGAAGATCCTCGAGCCGAGCGACTCCGGTCCGACCGCCGGCGAGGTCGTGCGCAACGGCGTCGTCTACTTCATCTTCGCGAACCCGGACGGGTGGGCCCGCGGCAATCTGACCTCGGGCGGCGTCGCCTATCAGCGTTACAACGGAAACGGGATGGATCTGAACCGCGACTGGCCCACCGTCGGATACACCGAGCCTTTGTACACGCCCTGGAGCGAACCGGAAACGCGCGGGTTCGGGCGCTATCTGCTCGACGTCAAGAGCAAGACGGCCGCGAAGAAGTTCGACGGATCGATCGATCTGCACGGGATGCTGACCGCGCGATCGTTCTCGTTCACGCTTCTCGGCGCCGGACAGCGGGACTACCGGAAGAACGCCGTCACCGTGGAGACCGCGATCCTGACGTTCCGCGACTCGGAGGAGCGGCTCTCGTGGAGCCCGCTGATCGCCCCGGCCGACTCCTGCCCCGGCGAGATCCAGGAGCCGGTCTTCGGCGGCAACGTCCCGATGTGCTCCGACCAGTGGGGCACCGTTTGGGACACGATCGACTATCAGGTGACGGGCGCGTTCGGTGATTGGGCGGATTCCCCCATCGGGCTCGATTCCGTCGGGATCGACAACGAGATGGCTCTTTCGCACCTCGGGAACTGCGGTACGGGGAACTGCTTCGAGCCCGGGATCGAGCAGCTCCATGTCGACGGCAACAAGGGGCTGATCTACTCGCAGATCGCGGCGCTGCTGTTCGAGAAGCCGGTGGTGTACGAGCCCGGCGGGGCGATCGGCTACGTCCTCGACCCGGTCCGGATCCGCAACGCCGGCGGACAGCCGGTCGCGGCGGGTCTGAAGGCGCTCCCCGTCCAGGAGACGATCGAAGCGCTGCACGCCCTAGCGACGGAGCCCTTCTCGTTCGAAGTCAAGGGTGTGAACCAAGGGGTTCACAACGGCGGGATGGCGATCGAGCTGTCATTCGCCAACGCTCGAGGGATCACGCCGATCTCGAACGCGTTCGATTACGTCCTCGAGTACTGCGGGGCGCCCGAGCACCCGGGCGATGTGGCGGGCGAGTGCCGCGAGGTCGCGCGGTACTTCAACCAGGCCGGCACCTACCTCCAGGCGGGGGCGCGGATCGACCTCAACGACCCGAAGCCGGGCCCGTACCAGCTGAGCGTCGCCCCGGATCAATTCGGGAATCTCGCGCCGATGAACATCTTGGTTTCGTTCACCGAAGCGGCGTCGTATCCGGTGCCGAAGCAACAGGCGTACGACGTGTCGCGCATGGACTTCTTCAAGCATCTGAACAAGTACGCGTCTGCGGAGAAACAGCTCCAGCCGCTCACCGTTGAGGAGGTGTTGGCCGACCCGGGGGTGTTGAACCGTTATGACAGCGTTGCGGCAGCGGACGCGTTCATGCCCGGGTACGCGGCCACCGGCAAGACGGAGTACACGAAAGCGCAGTTCGATGCCTACGCCGCCGCCTTCCGGGCTTTCGTCGAGCGCGGCGGCAACCTCGTGCTGACCGATGGGGCTCTCGCCGCGCTCCCCGCGCTGACCGGCAAGATCAAGCCGGAGGCCGTTACGGGCGGTTATTGGTACGCAGGCTGGATGGACTTCGACGACGGCTCCGGCGAGACCTACGCCAAGCACCCGCTCGCCAAGGGCGTAAACATGGAAGGCACGGCCGAAGGAAGCGCGACGATCGGCGGTCAGACCTTCAGCCACCGCCATCAGACGTACGAGCCGGTCCCGATCGGCTACTACGTCGACGCCTCCGGCGACTGCACCAACGCGCTTTGCGACTCGCCGAACTGGTTCGTGGAGGAGGCGGCCTGGAGGGCGGCGGGTGGAACCGTCGGAGCCCGCACGCTCGGACTCGTGGAGAAGGATCCCGACGCCGGACGGAAGACCGGCGTATCGCTCGGCGAGCTGGCGCTCGGCAAGGGCAAGATCCGCATCGCCGGAGCGCTTCTGCCGGAGCCGACCGAGGCCAACTACCACCCGTTCGGTTTGTCGTCGTACTCGGTGACGTACACCGGCTACCAATTGTTCGAGAACGTGACCTCGTACACCAACCCGGCGCGTGTGAAGGTCGGGGGGACGAAGATCGTCAAGCCGTCGACGGGCGGCACGCAGCTTCCCGCGACGGGCGTCGGCGGCGCGTGGGTCGGCCTCGGACTCCTCGTCATCGGGCTCGTAGGCGCACTGCGTCTGAGGAGGAGGACTGCATGAGGCTCGCACCCAAGACCCTCACGGTCCGCATCACGCTGGCGGCCATCGCGCTAGGCACGGAGGCAGCGGTCGGCCCGATCGGCGCCGCCGCAGCCTGTCCTCCCCCAGCCGCCCCGATGACATTCTCGGAGCCAAGCTACGTCGACGAAACCCGCGCCGGCGGCGAGCCGAGCATCGTCAGCCTCGCGGACGGGACATTGCTGTACGGCGCGCACGCCGGCACGACGCACTTCTACGCGCCACAAGCGCCTGGCGAGGCGACGCCGGCCTTCCTTCTCAACTACGTGGGGCAGACGTACTACTGGTGGAGCGGCGACCACGGGAAGACGTGGACGTACGTGCCACGGACGGTGCCCACGAACTTCCCGTTCACGGGTTTCTCGGATCCGGACTTCGCGATCGACAAGGCCGGCAACGTCTACATCTCGGAGATCAATCTCGTGAACGTCGCGATGTCGCGCTCGACCGACAACGGCCGCTCGTACACGCTGCAAGATGCCATCGCGTTGACGATCAGCGACCGGCAATGGTCGGAAGCCGACGAGGAGAACGTCGTCTATATCGTCGGTAACGCGTTCGCCGGAGGGAACAGCACGCAGCCGATCGGCAACAACGGACACATCCTCGCCAAGAGCAAGGACGGAGGCGTGTCGTGGACGGCCCCGGTCGCCGACGCCGGCGGCCTCGGCGACCTTCAGGTCGACCGTTCGGACGGGACGCTGTACGAGGCGCACTACGACGGGGGCGTGCTGTCGATGGCCGCGTTCCGGAAAGCGCGGCAGGACGACCTCACGCCCGAGATGAACACGATCGCCGAAGGCGTCGATCTCCTTTCCCACTGGCCGTCGTTCGACCTCGATGCGAAGGGCAACCTGTACATCGTCTGGGACGAGACCGGCGAGGGGGATAGCAAGCGCAAGGCGGGGGTCTGGTACTCGTACTCCACGGATCGCGCCAAGACCTGGGCGAAGCCGGTGCGCGTCGACAGCGGGCCGGAGACAGACATATGGCCTTGGCTGGCGGTCGGCGACGAGGGCAGGGTCGGGATCGCGTGGTTCGGCGCCGAGAAGGAGCTGCCCAGGCAGGACTCCGAGTCCTCGGGCGAACACGGTTGGCACGTGTACGCGGCGCAGACGCTCGACGGACTCGGATGCGGGAAGCTTCCCCCGAACTTCCGCGGAGCCCGAGCCATCACCGAGGCATTCCACACGGGAACGGTGTGCGCACAGGGAACCGTTTGTCAGGCTCAGCTGATCGACCGGCGCCTCGGTGATTACTTCACGATCGACATCGACACCACGGGCGCCATGGTCGCCGCCTATTCGGATACCCGGCATGACGGCGCCGTCGCTCTGCCGGCGTTCATCCGGCAAACGGGAGGCCCGTCGTTCTTGGCTCCGGCAGCGACGTCCCCCGTTTTGAATCCGGTAACCAAACCGGCTCCGAAGCCCGTCGTGAAGGGCACGAAGGAAACGCCGGGTCTCCCCGCGACCGGCCTCGGCGGGGCGGGAGCGCAGGCCCTGTTGCTCATCATGCTGGCGACGGGGCTCGGCGTGTGGCGCCGGCGCCTCTCCTGATCGACGAGTAGACGCCCGCCGCGCGGAGCGTCGCGCTCCGATAGACTTCCGCGCCGTGGCCCATGTGAACGAGTCGAAAACGATCGGCGGCGTGTACGTCGTCGAGCTGCAGTCGCACCCGGATCCGCGCGGGCGCTTCGTCGAGACCTTCCGTCGCAATTGGATCCCCGGCGCTCGCGAGATGGTTCAAGGCAACCGCTCCGATTCCGCGCCGGGCGTCCTCCGTGGAATCCACTACCACCTCTTCCAGGCGGACTACTGGTACGTGCCGGTCGGGCGTTCTTTCGTCGCACTCGTCGACCTGCGCCAGTCGTCGCCGACCTTCAAAGCCGTCCAGACGCTCGAGATCGGCGAGCGGAACGAGGCCGGGGTCTACATCCCGCCCGGCGTCGGGCACGGCTTCTTCGCCCTGACCGACGTGACCATGACCTATCTGGTCGACGAGTACTTCGACGGCTCCGACGAGCTCGGGGTCCGCTTCGACGACCCGACCTTGGCGATCCCTTGGCCGGAAGGCGAGCGGATCGTCTCGGACCGGGATCGAGAGAATCCCCTGCTCACGGAGATCACCGAAGAGAACCTCCCCGCATAGAAGAAACCCCGGGCGCTCGGCCCGGGGTCTCTCCGTCCTCGGTTCCCGCTAGCGTTGCGCGTAATTCGCGTCCTGGCGGTATCCGTCGTGCAGCTCCCCCGTGTAGCCATCCACCTGCGTGGAGGTGGAGAGCACGTTCAGTCCCGTCCACACGACATGGATCGCGCCGTCCGGCCCGACGGCCAGCCCCGTGTAGTCGCCGTGGAAGACGTTGCAGTCCTTGCCTTCCGCGTCGGTGATGGGCGGGTCGCTGTACCCGGCGGGGCCGCAGATCGTCGGCCACGCGGACTGCGGCACGTACTGGCCGCTCCAGTGCGTCACCGAGATGTCGACCTGCTCTTCGGGGCCTAGTGCCTGCTTGCCGCCGCCGTCCACCCAGAGCACGTGCTCGAAGGTGTCGGCGGGGGCGGGTGCGGTGTCCTCGTCCCACGCGATCGCGAGCGTTCCATCGGGGCCGTGGTCGGCCCAAGGGAACCACTGGGGGGCACCGCCTGCGTCGTCGAGCAACTCCCGTCCGTTCCAGGTCTCACCCCCGTCCGACGAACGCGCGAGATAGACGTCGGTGTCGAAGCCCTCGTGCGCGTCACACGGGTCGTAATCGTTCGCCTGGTTCCTCGCTGCGAACAAGCACCCCTCGTACGCAGGATCGGTCGCATTCGGGTTCGCCGTGCCGCGGTCGGCGTAAACGATCACGACGTCGTCGGGGTCGGTCGGGTTCACCGAGATGTTCCCCACCGGCGTCCAGCGGATCTGGTGCCCCCAGATCGTCTGCCGGCCGATGACGCTGAACGGCATGTCGGTGCCGCCGTCTTCGAGGTCCACGACGTGAACGGGATCCCCGAAGGCCGGAACGCCGCTCGTCGGCGCAGCCTTCACGACCATGAGCTGGGAATCGAACTCGAAGTCCTGCTCCCATTCCTCTTCGTGCTGCCCGTTGATGAAATGCACGAAGAGCGTCCCGTCGGGCCCGAACTCCGGGATCCCGAACTGGTCCTCGTCGCAGGAGCCGTCGTCGGGGCCGGTCTCCTGGTACGTGCAGACCTCAGGGTTCTTCCCGGAGATCTTGCTGGGCTCCGACCACGTTGCCCCACCATCGTCCGAGTAGCTCATGTAGATCGGCGACTCCGTGTAGGACCCCTGCGGACCGTTGAGGAACCGGGTTGCCGTGATGACCGCACGGCCGTAGCCGGGCGTGCCCGGGTAGTTGTTGACCGTCAGCCATTCCTTGTCCCAGAAGACCGCGTTGTTCGCCGGTCCGATCCCGGCGCCCTGGCCCTTGAACACCTTGATCGACTGGCTCCAGTTGAGGCCGCCGTCGGTCGAGCGACTGACCGTCACGTTGCCCATCGCCGCCCAGGGGCCGCCCTGCCCGCCGACGTTCTCGAGCTGCGCCATGAGTGCGACGCCGTGCTTGCCGTCGAATGCGGGCGATGGGTCGCCGGCGCCGTTCCCGCTCTGCTGCGGGATCTGGCCGTCCACCCAATTCTTGCCACCGTCGAACGAGGTGAAGAAGCCGGTAGGCACCAAGGCCTGCCGGGCCCCGGTCGAGTTGTTGAACCGGTAGTAGTAGTCGTTCGACCCCGCGAGAAGGTGATCGGGGTCGTTCGGGTCGACCGCGATGGCGATCTCGTTGTCCGGGGCGAAGTTCTGGCCGTACTCGGTCGTGTTGCAGCTCATGTCGACGAACTCGGAAGGATCGCCGGAGGACTCACAGCGGAACTTCTCGATCTGGCTCGTCGAGAATTGACCACCGGCGCCGGTGTTCCCGGAGCCGGAACTGCTGTCGAACTCGGCCGCGTTCCCGCCCCACTTCAGCAGGAACATGTCCGAGGTGCCGAACGGGCGATCCCGTCCCACCGCCATCGGTGCGATCACGGCCACAAGAGCGATGGCCGTGATGGCTACGAAGGCGATGCGACGCGGCTGCCGTCGTGCCGGTCGTTCCGTCTGGTTCGAGGACGGAACACGGAGATCGTCTGGCATTTGTCCCCCCTAACTCGGCCGCGGGATCTCCGCACCGTGCTCACTCTACGCGCGGAGCTTGCTACGAGGAAAGGCCGGGTCGTCCGTTCTGCGAGCGTTCGCTCGTTCCTGTGTCCTGGGTTTTTTCCCTCAGGTTTGGCCGGTGCTATCGCTACAATCCCTGGAACATGAGCGACTTCCTTGCCACGCTGCGTGAACGGGTCCTGATCTTCGATGGGGCCATGGGGACGCAGATCCAGGCCGCCGACCTGTCCCTGGACGACTTCTGGAACAAGGAGGGCAACTCCGAGGTCCTGAACCTGTCGAAGCCGGACGTGATCGCGCAGATCCACGCCTGCTACCTGGAGGCCGGCGCCGACGCCGTCGAGACCAACACCTTCGGGGCCAACCTCGTCGTCCAAGGCGAGTACGAGATGGCCGACCAGGTCTACGAGCTCAACGTCACCGGCGCGCGGATCGCCAAAGAGGTCGCGTCGAGCTTCACCGACCGGCCGCGGTGGGTCATCGGCTCGATCGGACCCGGCACCAAACTGCCGAGCCTTGGACACGCGACCTTCGACGAGCTCGAGGCCTCGTACGAGGAGCAGTCGCGCGGACTCGTCGATGGCGGCGCCGACGTGCTGATCATCGAGACCTGCCAGGACATGCTCCAGGTGAAGACCGCGGTGTCGGGCGCCGTCTCCGCGTTCGAGAGAACCGGGAAGAAGCTGCCGCTCATCGTGCAGGTCACGATCGAGACGACCGGCGCGATGCTGCTGGGGACCGAGATCGCCGCGGCGCTGACGGCGCTCGAACCGTTCGGCGCGATCGATGTGATCGGCGTGAACTGCGCGACCGGCCCTGTCGAGATGACCGAGCACGTGCGCTTCCTGTGCCAGTCCTCGCGGAAGTTCGTGAGCGTCCTGCCCAACGCGGGTCTGCCCGAGCTCCGGCACGGCAAGCCGTACTATCCGCTCTCGCCGGAAGAGTTCGTCCGCCACCACACGGTCTTCGTGAAGGAGTTCGGCACCAACATCGCCGGCGGCTGCTGCGGCACGACGCCCGAGCACATCAAGCTTCTCGCCGACGCGCTCGGCGGCACGATGCCGAAGGATCGGTCCGATGCGTCGCTGGAGCCCGGCAGCGCGTCACTCTACATCGCGCAGCCGTTCCACCAGGAGACGTCGTTCCTCGTGATCGGTGAGCGGTGCAACGTCCAAGGCTCGCGCAAGTTCAAGGAGCTGGTCGGCAACGAGGACTTCGACGCGACGGTTCGCGTCGCGAAGGAGCAGACGCGCGAAGGCGCGCATGCGCTCGACGTGTCGGTCGACTTCACCGGCCGGGACGGGGTCGCCGACATGGCGGAGCTGATCTCGCGCTTCCGGACCCAGGTCACGCTTCCGCTGGTCCTCGACTCGACCGAGCCGCAGGTGATCGAGTCGGGGCTCAAGCTGCTCGGCGGCAGATCGGTGATCAATTCGATCAACCTCGAGGAGGGCACCGGCGGAGACACGCGGCTCATGCGAAACCTGAGATTGGCGAAGAAGTACGGGGCCGCGTGTGTTGCGCTCGCGATCGACGAGCAAGGCCAGGCGACGACGAAGGACTGGAAGCTCGAGGTCTGCAAGCGACTCGTCGATATCGCGCACGAGCAGGCGGGTCTGCAGCCGCACGACTTGATCTTCGACGTGCTGGTCTTCCCGATCACGACCGGGATGGAGGAGCAGCGGCGTGCCGGCATCGAGACCCTGGAAGCGGTCAAGGCCATCAAGGAGGAGATCCCGGGCGCGTTCACGTCGCTCGGCATCTCGAACGTCTCGTTCGGGGTGTCGCCGGCCGCGCGTCAGGTGTTGAATTCGGTGTTCTTGCATGAGGCGGTCCAGGCGGGGCTCGACGCCGCGATCGTTTCACCGGCGCAGATCCTTCCGATGTCTCGGATCGACGAGCGCCAGCGCGAGGTCGCGCTCGACATCATCTACGACCGTCGCCGCGACGGCTACGATCCGCTGCAGACCTACATCGGCCTTTTCGAGGGCGTGGACTCGACACGGGCAACCAAGGAAGATCTGTCCCACTTGCCGCTCGAAGAGCGGTTGAAGCGCCGCATCATCGACGGAGAGCGAGAAGGGCTCGAGGCGGACCTCGACGAGGCTCTGACCAAGCAGCCGGCGCTCGAGATCATCAACACGCATCTGCTCGACGGGATGAAGGTCGTCGGAGAGCTGTTCGGGTCCGGCCAGATGCAGCTGCCGTTCGTCTTGCAATCGGCGGAGACCATGAAGGCCGCGGTGGCGCACCTCGAGCCGCACATGGAGAAGGCCGGGGACGGCTCGAAAGGCAAGATCGTGCTCGCGACGGTGAAGGGCGACGTCCACGACATCGGGAAGAACCTGGTGGACATCATCCTTACCAACAACGGCTACACGGTCTTCAACATCGGGATCAAACAGCCGATCTCAACGATCATCGAAGCCGCCGAGCGCGAAAAGGTCGACGTGATTGGGCTTTCGGGCTTGCTCGTGAAGTCGACGATCATCATGCGCGAGGACCTCGAGGAGCTGAACCGTCGCGACCTCCACGGGTATCCCGTTCTGCTCGGCGGCGCGGCGCTGACGCGCTCGTACGTGGAGGACGATCTCCGCGCACTCTACAACGGGAAGGTCTTCTACGGGCGCGACGCGTTCGAGGGCTTGCACAAGATGGACGAGCTGATGGCGGAGAAGCGCGGCGGCGCCGTCGTGGACGCGGCACAGAAGCCGAAACGCGTGCGGGCCGCGACCGCGGTGAAGGAGCAGCCGGAGGTCCCGGCGCGCTCCGACGTCGCGATCGATGTGCCGGTGCCTGCCGCGCCGTTCCTCGGCTCCCGGGTCGTGAAGGGCCTGAACACGCTCGAGATCGCGAGCTATCTCAACAAGACGGCGCTCTATCGCGGACAGTGGCAGTTCCGGCCGAAGAAAGGACAGAACCGCGAGGAGTACGACGCCTACGTCGAGGCCGAAGTCGAGCCGATCTTCCGGTCGACGCTCGATCGATGCATCTCCGAGGGGTTGCTGGTTCCGGCGGTCGTGTACGGATACTTCCCGGCGCAGTCGGAAGGCGACGATTTGATCGTCTACGACCCCGAGGATCCGGCGCGCGAGGCGGTGCGTTTCACGTTCCCACGGCAGCCTCGGGGCCGGTACCTGAACATCGCCGACTTCTTCCGGCCGGTGTCGAGCGGGGAGATGGACACCGTTGCGTTCCACGTCGTCACCATGGGCTCGAAGATCAGCGAGCGCGCGGCCGAGCTCTTCGAAGCCAACGAGTATCGCGACTATCTCTATCTGCACGGGATGGGCGTCGAGATGGCCGAGGCGCTGGCCGAGTTCTGGCACAAGCGCATCCGCCAGGAGCTCGGCTTCGCGGGCGAGGACGGGGCGACCGTCGGCGATCTCTTCGATCAGGGCTATCGGGGCTCGCGCTACTCGTTCGGCTACCCCGCCTGCCCGAACCTGGAGGACCAGAAGCAGATCTTCGACCTGCTCGACCCCGAGCGGATCGGCGTGAGCCTTTCCGAGGAGTTCCAGCTCGTCCCCGAGCAGTCCACTTCGGCCATCATCGTCCACCACCCCGAGGCGAAGTACTTCTCCGTCGGCCGGGCCGCGATCACGCCGCAGACCTGAGCGTCTTTCATTCTTGCGCCCGCGAATGGTTTGACGCGCATTCGAGTATGGCCATAAACTCTTTTATTATGGCCCGTCTCTCGGTGAAGTCGACGTTCTCATTGGACCTCCGCACCATCCGCGCACTCGAGCGGATCTCGACGCGATGGAGGGTCTCGAAGTCCGAGGCCCTGCGTCGGGCCGTGCTCATCGCCGAGCAGGCGAGTGAAGGGGGTACACCCGACGCTCTCCTGGCGCTCGACGAGCTCCAGCGCTCGCTCGGCATGACCCCGGCCCGGGCGCGTGAGTGGACGCGCGCCGTCCGCGACGAGCGTCGCGCGTCTTCGGAGGCTCGCGAGCGCGGCATCCGATGATCCACCTCGACACCAGCTTCCTGATCCGAGCGCTTCAACGAAGAACCCATGAGGACGGTCTCCTTCGCGGGTGGCTCCGGGATCGCACGGAGATCGGCATCAGCGCGATCTGTTGGGCCGAGTTCCTCTGCGGGCCTCTGTCCCCGCGCGACCTCGAGGCGGCGGGGAGGCTGTTCCCCGAGCCCGAGCCGTTCCTCGCCGACGATTCTGTGAGTGCTGCCGGCCTTTTCAACGCCTCGGGCAGGCGGCGCGGTTCGCTCGTCGACTGCATGGTGGCCGCGACCGCGTTGCGAGCGGGCGCGGCGCTCGCGACTTCGAACCCGAGCGACTTTCGGCGGTTCGAGCCGGCGGGGCTGCCGCTGGTCCGGGCCTAGTTCTTATCCCGCCGCGCCGCCGTTCATGAGCGAAGGGGACGCGGTTCGTCGTGATCGCCGGCCGGGCCCGGGTGATCGTGGAAGGCAGGGAGGTAGCGCGCGCCTGGGTCCAGGCGACCCCTTCGGTGACATCACCATGATCGGCGGAGAAGCGATCCGCGCGGGGATCGAGGCCATCACGGAGATGACGCTCGTATCCGTGCCGACGTCTCAGCTGCGTGATCTGTTCACGATCGGGTCCATCGCGTCCGTCGCTCTACGAGATCTCCTGACGGGCTAAGGGCGGCTCCCGATCCCCAGCAAGGCGAGGGAGCGAACCCGGCGGTTCTAGACATTCCGGTCGCCATTTCATACGTTACCCACCGGTAACGGGCGCCACGGGTGCCGTCCCACCCGGGACGGGGCGGCCCGGCCAGAGGGGGTCGTATGCGGCCGCGCGCGCTGCTCGCCGTTCTGGGTCTGACCGCCGCACTGCTTGTTCCCTCGCTCGGACGAGCCCATGAAGGGATCTTTCCGATCCTGCTCGTGCACGGCTGGACGGGGACCGGTGGCTCTTTCGACGAGATGATCCCCAAGCTCCAGGCGCAGGGGTTCCCCGTGCTCGACTGCAACTCCTCGCAGACGGGTACGCAGGCGCTGACGTACGCGCCGACGTCGGGCAGCCAGCACCTGTCGTACCTCGCGGGCAAGATCCTCCAGCCGGCGATCGACTCGTGTCTCACGGCGAATGGCTACGCGACAACGCAGAAGATCGACATCGTCTCGCACTCGATGGGCGGCCTCACCTCCCGCTTCCTCATCGAGAAAGGCGGAGCCGACGTCGAGAACTGGAGCGACGCCACGGGCTGGTCGGGGAACGGCGTCCCCGACGTGTCGACCAAGTGGAAGGCCCAGGTCGACGACCTGATCATGCTCGGCACGCCGAACCACGGCACGATCCTCGGCTGGTTCCCCTCGACGCTGCCGCTCTTCGGCGTTTGGAACGCGTCCGGCGGCGATATGCGACCCGGCTCGCGGTTCCTGACCAACATGGGGTACGCAGAACCGGCAGGCGAGTACTACTCGTGCGTCGGCGGCGATCCGTGGTACTTGCAGGCACTGTCCTACGACTTCAACGGTGACGGTGTGTCGCACGGCTTCGACGGCGTCGTGCCCGCCGAGTCGCCGTTCCTGACCGGCTGCGACAACAACCTGGTCTCCTCGAACCACTCCGGGCTCCGAACCGACGACGCGCCGCTCGATCTCGTGATCCAGACGCTCGGTTACACCTCGACGCAGACGGGGCTCGGTGGAGCGAACCTCGCCGGGCAGGCGACGATCCGCCTCGAGTACTTCCAGGTCGTCAACGACCACGACAACGGGACATCCGACGAGTTCAAGTTCGAGATCTCGGTCGACTCGAACGGGGGCAACGACGGCTACTCGGTCGTGCAGACGCTGACCCACAGCCAGGATGGACCGTTCACCAAGGACTGGGGCAACGGCGGGCCCGGAACCAGCGTCGCGGTGAACCTGCCGGGAACGGCGCCGCGCATGGACGTCAAGGTGCGGGTGTGGGAGGACGACACCGGCTGGGGCGGGGGGCAGGAGTGCGTCTCGACCCACTACTTCACCGACATCACCCAGTCCGAGGACGTCGACGGCCTCGAGAACATCTCCTCAGGCGGCGCAGACTGCGAAGGCGGCACCAACACGCTGAAGCTCTCCGTGAACGGCGTCACGAACGACCCCGGCAAGACCCGGCTGATCACGTTCGGGTTCGACAAGGCCTACATCCAGAACAAGCACGAGCCGTGCTGCAACGGCGAGGTTCAGTTCACGCTGACGGGCGGCCGGCTCGGCTTCACGAGCACCTTCTATCGCGGGGATCCGGGGACGAACACGCACTACTCGCGGGTGTCCAACACCTGGGTGAACATCGGATCGGACGCGAAGAACAACGGACAGGTCGAGAGCGAAACGATCTGGAAGATCCGGATGCTCAACGCGGCGACGTACCGGTTCGACGTCGCGTACTGGGAGGACGACGGCGGCTGGTCGGGCCGCGACGGCGGGAACGTCTACTACGTGCAGAACGTGGTGTCGTCACAAGCGACCGGCCGGACGAACTACACCGGGACGTCGCACGGCGACTACGACGCGTACCTATACGTGATCGCGGAGGGGTAGCGCCCGGACACATTCGCGCACAGAATGTGATGGTGCGCGGGACCAAGCTCGTCTGCACCATCGGCCCGGCGACCGTTCACCGGCTCGGCGAGCTCGTCGCCACCGGGATGGACGTCGCGCGGGTGAACCTGTCCCACGGCACCGAGGCCGAGCACGCTCGCGCCGTCGCCGGCGTTCGGGAGGCGTCCGAACAGACCGGTCGGCCCGTCGGCATTCTCATGGATCTGCCCGGCCCAAAGATCCGGCTGGGCGAGATCTCCGGCGGATCGGTCGAGATCGAGACGGGCGCGACGTTCGACCTTCGCGCCGACGACGAGCCCGGCGACGCGATCGGGGCGCCCGTGAGCCACCGCGGGCTGGGGCTCGATCTGCGGCCGGGCGACCGTGTCTTCCTCGCCGACGGGGCGGTCGAACTGATGGTCACGGAGGCCGGGCCCAGCGGCGTGCGAACGCGGGTGACGCGCGGGGGGACCGTCCGCTCGCGATCAGGCGTGAACGTTCCCTCGGACCGGCTCTCGCTCCCCGCCGTCACAGACGCGGATCGGCAGGGGCTCGCACAGGCCATCCGGCTCGGCGCCGATTTCGTCGCGCAATCGTTCGTGCGCGGGAGCGAGGACGTCCGCGCGCTCCGCGCACTCTGCGACGGCGTTTCCCTGCGACTGATGGCGAAGATCGAGACCAGGGCGGCGATCGACGACGCCGAGGCCATCTTGCGCGAAGCCGACGCGATCATGCTCGCGCGCGGGGACCTGGGGGTGGAGATCCCCTACGAGAAGATCCCCGCGATCCAACGCCGGCTCGTTGCGCAAGCGGTCGCGGCCGGCGTGCCCGTCGTGGTAGCCACGCAGATGCTCGAGTCGATGACGTCGTCACCCCGGCCCACGCGCGCAGAAGCCGCCGACGTGGCGACCGCGGTGCTACAGAGCGCCGACGGCATCCTCCTGTCGGCGGAGACGGCCATCGGCTCGTATCCGATCGAGGCGGCGCGGGCGGCATGCCGGATCGCCGAGGAGACTGAGCGCGAACCGCCGCTCCCGGGTGTGGCCACCGCGATCGAGGACGACGACGTCGAAGAGGCCGCGGTAGCGAGAGCCGCCGCGGCGCTGGCCGAGCGGAACCGCGACGTTCGGCTCATCGCCGGGTTCACGCGTACGGGCCGAACGGCCGAGCTGTTGTCGGCTGCCAGGCCCAGCGTTCCGGTCGTGGCGTTCTCGCCGGATGACGGGATCGTTCGCCGACTCACGATCCTGCGCGGCGTACGGCCCCTCGGATCGTCGGCGCCCGAGGACACCGACGCGATGATCGCCATGATGGATCGAGGCCTCCGCGACTCCGAGCTCGCCGAGCCGGGTCACGTCGTGGTGATGGTCGCGTCGATCCCGGCAGGAAGGACGCGGACCAACATGCTCAAGGTGCATCACCTCGGCGACCCTGCGGCGTAAGGGCTCGCGCGATGAGCGCGACGGTCTGTTCCGGCCGGTGCTTTAGGTCGTCGGCCGTGACGTGGATCACGCGCCAGCCGAGCCGGGCCAGCTCGCTGCGCCGCCGGAGGTCGTCTTGCCAGCGGATGCGGCTCGAGTGCCAGCGATAGCCGTCGACCTCGACGGCGAGCATCCGCTCCGGGTAGGCGAAGTCGACGATCGCGACGAGCCGCCCGCCATCGCGGATCCGGTACTGGGCGATCGGTTCGGGGAGGCCGCGGCGCCTGAGAAGTCGAAGGAACCTCGTCTCGAGGATGCTCTCCGGGGTTTCGGCGGGATGCGACCGGGTTTCGATGAGCCGCCGCATCGTCGTCACGCCTGGCCGCCGACCGAGCTCCTCGAGCCGCCATCGGAGCCGCCGCACTGTGACCAAGCCTCGCCGGAGCGCGTCGTCCAGCGCCTCCTCGACCCCGTCCGTGGGCAGGACGGCTGCGAGATCAAGGAGCGTACGCACCGGAGTCGTCACCGGGATCGCATCGACGACAGTCAGGTCCACGGCCGGCAACGCTAGATGGTGAACTCGCACATGGGAGAGACGCGGACGGCGCCCCCGCGGAACCGTTATCTCGAGCGGGCCCGACTCGAATCCCGCCAGCCGCCACAGCGGCGCCGCGGCGCGATGCGAGGACCCTGCGCCTGCACCGGCAGCGAGACAGGCGACGAGCAAGCTCTGACGCCACGAGCCGGGCACTCCGCTCAACGAATAGACGCCACGATGGAACCGCGTCCATCTTCCCGCCGCGAGCCGGCGCGCGATCACTCGCTGAGTCGCGCCGAGCCGGATCGCCTCTTCGAACGTGAAGACGCCGTAACGGCGGGCCGCGAACCGCGCGAGGCGAACGTCGAAAGCTTCGTGTGTCGCGGACGTACCGTTTCGGTATGCCACGGTCACAAGGACTATCAGTGCGACGGCGCCCGAGCGGCGAGTCGCGACGCGATCGCGGGGAACGAGGCGAACGGGTCGTGGTTAGGTACGGGCAAGCTCTTCGATCGTTACCTTCGTGATGTAGATCGGCGGGACCGGCGTCGTTCCCAAGCCGCCCTGGATCGGGGTCCCCTGCGCAGTGATCATCTTGTCGAGCGCGGCGAACGAAACCGCTTCGTCGATCACGTTGCCGAAGATCGTGTAATCGGGCGGCAGGCCGGCCCAGTCCTTCACCACGACGAAGAACTGGCTTCCGTTGCTCGACGGGTCACCGGAGTTCGCCATCGCGATCGTGCCTCGCAGGTACTGGGCGCCCGGCGCCGGCGTCTCGCCGTCGTAGGAGTATCCGGGACCGCCGGACCCGTCGCCCTTGGGGTCACCGCCCTGCACGATCGCGAAGTCGGCCTCGTTCTGCACACGGTGGAAGAACGTTCCGTCGTAGTAGCCCTGCCGCGCCAGGAACACGAAGTTGTTGACCGTCTTCGGCGCGGTCTTCGGGTCCATCTGGATCTTGAAGGTCCCGCACGATGTCTCGAACGTCGCCACGTAAACCTTCTCGTTGTCGATGGTCGATTCCGGCGGCGACTCGTACGTGAGAGGCTTCGGAGCCGGTGGCGTCGGCCCGGGACACGGCGCGGCGACGGTGGACGGAGAAGCGGTGGGGGAGGCGGTGGGCGATGCCGCCGGCTTGGTCCCATCGCCCCGCAACACGAAGAACAGCACCAGCGCCAGCCCGATGGCGGTGAGAGACGAGACCCAGATGCGGATCTTGCGCATCCGCTCCGCGCGCTTGCGCGCCGCCTTCGCGGCGTCGCGCTTGGCCTTGATCCGCTTTTCGTACGAGCGTTTGCTCACTCGGATACCTCCGACGGACCGGTCACTCGACCCCGCGACGTGGTAGTCCGGCGAGCCCACGCCAGGCGAGCTCCGACAGGTCGGCGACCACGCGCTCCCGCGGAACGGCGCGGTGTTCCAGCCACCACTGCGCCGACGACTCTGCGATCCCCATCACGCCGCGCGCCAGCAGCTCGGCTTCCGATGTCGGCAGGCCCGCTTCGGCTTGGATCACCGCGGCGATCCGGCTCGCGAGCTCGTCGCGGAAGCGCTCGATCGAGGACCGGAAATCGGGGTCGGCGCCCATCGTCTCGCGGAAGAGCAGCCGGAACGACCCCTCATTGGTGTCGATGAAGCTGAAGTAGGCGCCCGTCGCGCGCGCGATCCGCTCTCGGTTGGACTTGGCCCCTTCGATCGCGAGCCGGATCTCGGTCATCAATCGCGCCATGTCCTCGTCCAGCAGACCGAGATACAGTTCCTTCTTGCTCTCGAAGTGCTGATAGAGGACCGGCTTGGTCACCCCCGCCCGGACCGCGATCTGCTCCATCGCTGCGCCGTGGAAGCCGTCCTCGGCGAAGACCTCCCGGGCGACCAGCAGGAGCTGGGCCCGGCGGGCCTCGGCGGTCAGGCGTTTGGTCGGCAGGTCGCTTCCCCTCTGATGCCCCACTTGACGCGGGATGGTTCCGGGCTCAACATTACCGGGTAGTAACTTACCATCTAGTAACCTTCCGCCGTTCCCGGTTGATGGCGACCGGGACGACGCGAGCCGAGGAGGGATTATGCCTCACTTCGGTCTAACCGAGGAGCAGGTCGAGTTCCGGAAGTGGCTCCACGAGTTCGCCGAGAAAGAGATCCGTCCCGTCGCCGCGCAGTACGACGAGAGCGAAGAGTTCCCGTGGCCGGTCGTGAAGAAGGCGGCCGAGATCGGCTTGTACTCGATCGACTTCTGGATGCAGACCGCGTCCGACGAGACCGGCATCTCGATGCCGCTCGCGCTCGAGGAGATCGCGTGGGGCTGCGCGGGCATCGGGCTCGGGATCTTCGGATCCGGGCTCCCGCTCGCTGCGCTCGCCGGCAGCGCCACCCCCGAGCAGCTCACCACCTGGGCGCCGCAGATGTTCGGCACGCCGGAGGATCCCAAGCTCGGCGCGTTCGCCGTCACCGAGCCGCAAGCCGGCTCGGACGTCTCGCAGCTGCGCACGACGGCCAAGCGTGAGCGCGACGGGTGGCTGCTCAACGGCACCAAGGTTTTCATCACCAACGGCGGCATCGCCAACGTGCATGTGGTCGTAGCGACGGTGGACCCGAGCCTCGGCCATCGCGGGCAAGCGACGTTCATCGTCGGACCGGGCACACCGGGCCTCAAGCAGGGGAAGAAGGAGAAGAAGCTCGGCATCCGCGCCTCGCACACGGCCGAGGTCCTCCTCGAGGACTGCTGGGTCCCCGGAGAGAACCTCCTCGGCGGCGAGGAGAAGCTGAACGCGAAGCTCGAGCGCGCGAAGTCGGGCCAGGCCGCCCGTGAGTCGGGCGCGTTGAAGACCTTCGAGGCCACGCGCCCGTCGGTCGGCGCGCAGGCCGTAGGGATCGCGGAGGCCGCGTGGACGTTCGCGCGCGACTACGCGAAGGAGCGCACGACGTTCGGTCGTCCGATCATCGAGCACCAGGGCGTCGCGTTCCAGCTCGCCGACATGGCGATGGAGA
>JBBDRM010000140.1 GCA_040905475.1 Actinomycetota bacterium | reverse complement strand
ACGCGCATCGCGGTGTCCGAGGCGAACAGCTTCGCCATCGCCGCCTGGGTCGCGAACGGCTCGCCCGCGTCGCGCCGCCTGCCGGCCTCCTGCGTCAGGGCGCGGGCCGCGTCGATCTGGGTCGCCATATCGGCGAGCATGAACGAGATCCCCTGGAACTCGATGATCGGCTTGCGGAACGCCTCGCGCTCGCGTGCGAACGTCACCGCCGCATCGAGCGCCGCCCGCGCGAGTCCCACGCTGCACGCCGCGATCCCGAGACGGCCGCCGTCGAGCGCTTGCATCGCGATCCGGAATCCGACGCCGGGTTCGCCGATCAGGTGCCCTTCGGGCACCCGGACACCGTCGAAGAGCATCGCCGCCGTCGGCGACGACCGCATGCCCATCTTGTGCTCGAGCTTCTCCCGCGTCACACCGGGCGTATCGGCGGGGACGAAGAAGCAGGAGATGCCGGCGGGCCCGGGCTCACCGGTGCGGGCGAGGACCTGGTAGTAGTCGGCCTCGCCGCCGTGCGTCACGAAAGCCTTGCGTCCGTTGATGACCCACGAATCCCCGTCGCGCTCTGCCTTGGTCACCAGCGCCGACGCGTCGGACCCTGATCCCGGCTCGGAGAGACAGTACGCGCCGATCCACTCCCCCGCGCACGCCGGCGGCATCCACCGAGCCTTCTGCTCGGCGGTGCCGTACGCATGCGTCGGGAAGATCGTCAGCGTTTGCACGCTGGCGCCGAGTCCGACCGAAAGAAGCGCCGCCGCGAGCTCCTCCAGGACGAGCAGATACATCGCGTGCGGCTGCGCTCCCCCTCCGTACTCCTCGGGGTAAACCAGCCCGAGCAAACCGGCCTTGCCGAGGGCGTCGAACGCCCCGCGCGGAAAAACGGCATCGCGCTCCCACTGATCCGCGTGCGGCGCGATCTCGCGTCGAGCGATGTCCTTGACGAGTTCGAGGAGCGCCCGCTGCTCGTCGGTGAGTCCCAGTGGCGCCGCCATGGCGGCACTATACTTCGCCGGGTGACACGCGCCCGGCTCGACCGCCGCGACTTCCTGCGCGTAGCCGCGCTGGGTACGCTCGGGATCGCAACAGCCTGCTCTGGGGACGATTCCGCCGCTCCCTCGCCGAGCCCGACGACGTCCGGAAGCGGGTCGCCGGCTCCTTCGCCGACGGCCTCCGCGCCGCGGGCGTTGGCGTGGAACGCGATCGCCGCCCAGGGCCCCAGCGCACGCCGCGACCACACGTTCACGGCGAACGACGGCGGCTCGATCGCGTTCCTGTTCGGCGGCCGCGCAGCCGGCAAACCGCTCAACGACTTCTGGGCCTTCGACCGAACCAGCAACGCATGGCAGAAGCTGCCCGGGGGAGGTCCCTCCGCGCGGTTCGGGCACAGCGCCGCGTTCATCGACGGACATCTGGTCGTGTTCGGCGGACAGGGCGGCCCCAGCTCCTTCTTCAACGACTCGTGGGCGTTCGATCCGGTGCGCGGCACCTGGACGCAGCTGAAGCCCGCCGGCGGGGCCCCCGCGCCACGGTACGGCGCAGGCGGCGCGATGATCGGGACCTCGCTCACGATCTCCCACGGGTTCACCAACACGGGCAGATTCGACGATACGTGGGCGCTCTCGGCGAAGTGGACGGACGTGAGCCCGAAGAGCGGGCCGCGACCGATCAAGCGTTGCCTCCACCGCGCGGTCTACCTGCCGGACTTCGGCCGGATGCTGCTCTTCGGCGGGCAAACCGACGGGCGCCCGTTCCTCGCTGATACATGGCTCTACAACCCCACGAAGCAGGAGTGGTCGCAGGGCGGCGGCAATGCCCCGACCGCGCGCAACCTCTACGCGCTCGCCGGCACCGCGAAGACCGCCTACCTGTTCGGCGGCGCGACGGCGCAGGGCGCTTCGAACGAGCTCTGGTCGTTCGAAGCGAGTGGCTGGAAGAAACTCAAGGCCTCGGGAACTGCGCCGGCTGCGCGAAGCGGGGTCGAGGGAGCGATCGTCGCCGGACCGAGCATGCTCGTGTTCGGTGGTGCGGGAACAACGGCCGAGCTCGCCGACCTCTGGGAGCTGACGGTCCCCGCTTAGGGATGGAGACGTTGGAGGGCATCCTCGGCCTCATGCTCATTCTTGGGGCCGTGCTTTGGGTCTACATAGCGCTTCAGCAGCGACGTGTGGCGCTCTGGAGCTTCAAGCCCGGCGATCGTGTCCAGCTTCGCGAGGGTTCCGGATTCGGCGAGCGGTCGGGGTCAGTCGTCAAAAGGCGGGACTTCTTCGGATCTAGAGGCTGGACCGTTCGGCTGGATGACTGGCTTGGGGATGCAGTGAGCGTTCGCGATACTGCGCTCTACCCACTCCAACCGGGCCAGTGGCTCTTCCCGGGCAACCGCGTCATCATCACGGCGTTTCTCATGCGCGGTGTCACCGGTGAGCTCGTTCGACCCTCCAGGCTCTTGAATGGAAAGCGCGCGTGGTTGATCAAGTTAGACAAACCATTCGGCGGCCTGCGACATACTCGGGTGGTCGCGAGCCTGTTGGCACCGTGGCCGGTCGAAGTAAACTAATCGCTAAGGCACGCCGAACCGACGAATGGTCATGACAGCGTGAGCCGGGCGACCTAGCCCGTTTGCACCAACGCGGAATCGGCGACGTCCTCATCGGTCGACGACATGTTCTCGAACTTGAGAACGTCCATCTTCGCGAACTCCTCGCGCACCCGCGGTGTCAGGAGCCCGAGCTTACGGAGGTTCGGCACGATCTTCATGAACAGCAGGCTCCGGAAGAGCTTCATTCCTTCGGAGGCCATGCGGATCTCGACGAGCTCCTTGACCGGCAGCCCCATCCGCTCGTAGAGCTCGGCCATGTCGAAGCGGTCGCGCATCATGTGACACGCCTCGATGGTGAACTCCTCGCGCTCCTTGAGCTCGGCCGAGGTCATCTCTGGATAGATGTCCTTCAGGCTCAGCACGCCGAACGCCACATGCCGCGCTTCGTCGGCCATGATGTACTGGGTGATCTGTCGGATCAGCGGTTCCTTCGTCGTCTGGTAGATCATCCCGAAGGCCGCGAGCGCGAGACCCTCCACGAGGATCTGCATCCCGAGGTAGGTCATGTCCCACCGCGAGTCGGTGAGGATCGCGTCGAGCAGGGTCCGCAGGGGCGGCGTGATCGGGAACGTGCCTTCGAGCTTCTCCGTCAAGTACTTGTGGTACACCTCGACGTGACGCGCCTCGTCCATCACCTGCGTCGCCGCGTAGAACTTCGCGTCGATCGACGGGACGC
>JBBDRM010000139.1:73035-85793 GCA_040905475.1 Actinomycetota bacterium | reverse complement strand
CGCTCCATCACCGACGAGATCATGTACGAGCTGATGCTCCTCACCGGGCAGGAGTACGTCGACGAGTACGCCGCCAAGGTGAAGGATCAGATCAAGAAGGCGGCCGCGGAGAACCCGGCCGAGCCCAAGCCCTTACAGAAGGCCGGCTGATGCCTCAGCGCGCCCAGTCGCGCGCTCGTTCCACTGCTCGCATCCACCCCTCGTAAAGACGATCGCGCTCTGACGCGCCCATCCGCGGAGAGAACTGAGCGTCGAGTTGCCAGGTCTTCGCGATCTCCTCCGTCGAGGACCACACGCCCTCCGCGAGCCCTGCGAGGAACGCCGCGCCGAGTCCGGTGGTCTCCGCGTAGGCCGGTCGTCGCACGACCACCCTGAGCTGGTCGGCCTGGAAGCGGCAGAGCAGATCCATCACCGCCGCGCCGCCGTCGACGCGCAGCTCCTTCAGGGTCACGCCGGCTTCCCGTGCCATCGTCTCGACGACGTCGCGGGTCTGATACGCCATCGCCTCCACCGCCGCGCGCGCGAGGTGCGCACGACCGGTACCGCGCGTGATGCCGACGATCGTGCCGCGGGCGTACGGATCCCAGTACGGAGAGCCGAGCCCGGTGAGCGCCGGCACGAAATACACGCCGCCGGTATCGGGCACGCTCCCCGCCAGCGGCCCCGCCTCCGACGAGGCTTTGATGATCCCGAGCCCGTCGCGCAGCCACTGGATCGCGGCGCCGGTCACGAAGATGGATCCCTCGAGCGCGTACACGACCTTTCCGCCGTGCCCGCACGCGAGCGTCACAAGGAGCCCGTCGGGCGGCGGCGGAGCTTGCTCGCCGGTGTTCATCAACACGAACGATCCTGTGCCGTAGGTGTTCTTCGTCATGCCGGGCTCGAAGCACGCCTGGCCGAACAGCGCCGCCTGTTGGTCGCCGGCGATCCCGCTGACCGGGATGCTCGCGCCGAAGAACGAATCGGGGTCGGTTTCCCCGAGCCGTCCACTTGATGGCCGCACCTCAGGAAGGAGCGAACCCGGCACCGCGAAGAGCCCGAGAAGCTCGTTCGACCAGCGGCGCTCGTAGATGTCGTACACGAGGGTTCGGCTCGCGTTCGAGTAGTCCGTCGCGTGGACGGCCCCCGCGGTGAGCTTGGCGAGAACCCAGGTGTCGATCGTTCCGAACGCAAGCTCCCCGGCTTCTGCGCGCTTCCGCAAGCCGGTGACGTTGGCGAGCAGCCACTCGATCTTCGTGGCGCTGAAGTACGCGTCGAGCACCAACCCCGTTCGGGCGCGGATCTTGGGTTCCTCGGCTCGCAGCTCGTCGCACCGTGCCGCGGTGCGGCGGTCTTGCCAGACGATCGCGTGATGGACCGGTGTAAGGGTGGCGCGGTCCCAGACGACCGTGGTCTCGCGCTGGTTGGTGATCCCGATCGCGGCGAGGTCTCGCGCCTCGATCGCCGCGTCGCCGAGCGCTTCGGCGACCGCGCCGAGCGTCGCGTCCCAGATCTGGAGCGCGTCGTGCTCGACCCAGCCGGGCTTCGGGAAGTGCTGCGGGAACTCGCGATACCCCTTCGCGACGACCCGCGCGTCTTCGGCAACGATGAGCGCCGTAACGCCCGTCGTCCCCGCATCGATCGCCAGCACCCTCGACATGGCGCCAAAGCCTGCCCGAGCCGGCGGTGCGGCGCAAGACGCTTGCGTTGATCGACTCAATCGTGTTTCAGTTAGCAGGTGGACGTGCAGACGCCGATCATCCTTCCCCAAACACAGGGCCCTAGGCCACACAAGCGCGCACGTCTCCTATCGATCGTCGCCGTAGTCATCGTGCTCGCGATTCTGGGATCAGGTGTCGTTCTGGTCGCGAATGAGCCTCTTCGGGAAGGAAGCATTGGTGGCCTTTCGGGCCCGTCGTTCGAAGCCCAGAAAGGGGTGGAGGAGCACGCGAGGGTTGTGACATACGAGTCCGGCCAGGAGATGATCATCGATTTCAGCCTCCGGAACGTAGGGCCGCTCGCCGTCACGGTCACCGGAATCTCGAATCCAGCTGGTAGCGCCGCAACCCTGTTCGAGATCGTTGAGATTCGAGCCGGCCGGTATGGTCTCGAACCCGAGCCATTCGCGCCCTTCAAGCTCGGGCGAAATGAAGAGCGATTGATCCGGCTCCGCGGGATCTTGAAGGGCTGCGGGGGGTTCACTCCAAGATCGTCGATCGCTTGGAATACCTATCCCGTTCGTTATCGGGTACTCGGCATCTCGAGGACGATGGATGTCCAGACGCGATCGCCGGTGATCATCGAGATCCCGGCGGACTTCAATTGCCCCGAGCCCCCCACGTACCCAACGCCATAGCTCGCGGAACTTCTCGCCCCCCAAGCGCGTCGGTTAGGCTCATGCGTCTGTGAGCTCACCAACGATCACCGGCGCCGAGGCTGCGATTGCGCAGCTCGAGGGGCTCGGCGTCGAGGTCGTCTTCGGCATCCCCGGCGTCCACAACCTCGCACTCTTCGATGCCCTCCGGCGCTCGACGATCCGGACGATCGTGGTTCGCCACGAGCAGACCGCGGGCTACGCGGCCGACGGGTACGCGCGCGCGACCGGCAAGCTCGGGGTGTGCATCACGACGACCGGGCCGGGCGCGGCGAACGCGGCGGCGGCGATGGGGGAGGCGCGCGCATCGCGCTCACCCGTCCTGCACATCTCGACCCAGGTTCCTTCTAAGCAACTTGCCGGGAAGAGCGGGCGCTTCTCGCTCCACGAGAGCCCGGACCAGGTTCAGCTCATGGCGGCGGTCTGCGTGTGGTCGGGGAGGGTCTCGCGCCCGGAAGCGATCGCGAGCATGATCGTCCACGCCTCGAACATGGCGTTCGCAGGACGGCGCGGTCCGGCCTTCGTGGAGATTCCCTTCGACTTCCTCGACGGGCGTGTCGGCAAGGTCGGCCGCGCGCTCCCCGCGGCGCCCCGGCCCCCTGCGCCTTCCACGGACGAGATAGCCCGTGCGGCCAAAGCGCTGACGCGCGCGGAGCAGCCGGTGATCTGGGCGGGTGGGGGAGTCATCGCGTCGGGCGCCGAGGCGGAATTGCTTGCCGTCGCCGAAGCGCTCGATGCGCCGGTCGTAACAACGTTCGCGGGCAAGGGCGCGATCCCGGCCGGGCATCGGCTTGCGCTGGCGCTGCCGCCGCATGAGCCGGCGGTGACCCGCCTGATCGAAGCCTCCGACGCGCTGCTCGCGATCGGGACCGACTTCGACGCGATGAACACGCAAGGGTGGCGTCTCGCTCTGCCGCGCCCGCGAGTCGTGATCAACGTCGAGAACGAGGATCTGAGACGGAACTACGCGGCCGATGTGGGCATCGAGTCCGACGCGCGGACGGCCCTGGCCGCGCTCCTCCCCGAGCTGAAGCCGCGCAAGACCGGAGCCGGCGCGAAACGCGTCTCGCGCGTCCGCGCGAGCGTCCTTCGGGCGCTCCGTCGCGGAACCCAGTCCCGGCAGCCGTTCGCCTTCGTCGAGCGTCTCCGCGACGCGGTTCCCGAGGACGCCGTGATCGTGGCCGACATGGCGATCGCCGGATACTGGACCGCCGGATACCTTCCGGCCACCCGGCCGCGCACGTTCGCGTATCCCCTCGGCTGGGGCACGCTCGGCTTCGCGTTCCCGGCGTCGGTCGGGGTCGCGGCCTCAGGAAGGCGCGCCGTCGTCGTGTGCGGCGACGGCGGCTTCGCGTTCGCGCCCGGCGAGCTCGCCACCGTCCTCCAGGAGAACCTCGACGTCACGATCGTGCTCGTGAACGACGGCGGGTACGGGATGCTGCGCTTCGACGAGGAAGAGCGGTTCGACGACACGTTCGCGGTCGACCTTGCGACGCCGGACTTCGCCGCTCTGGCTCGCTCGTTCGGGGTGAAATCCCGCAAGACGACCGCCGAGGCGCTCGACCGTGATCTGCTCTGGGCTCTGCGCCGGCGCGGTCCGGCGTTGCTACAGCTGGAAGCCTCGTGGGCTCCTCCGATCACGACCTCGCCGCGGTGGCCGCTCAAGGGGAAGCCGGAGGCGCGTCCGTGAGGCGGGTCGCGCTCGCCGCGCTGGTGCTCGCCGGTCTGCTCGTTCAGGCGCATCCCGCGGCTGCGTGCACGTGCGGGGTCCGCTCCTTGCCCGAGCAGATCGAAGCGGCGTCGGTTGTGTTCACGGGAACCGTGAGCGGCATCAAGCCCGCCTCTGAGGGGGAGCTCTCCGTGGCGTTCGACGTGTCGGCGCGCTACAAGGGCGACGTCGGTCGCCGCGTCACGGTGGCGACGGCCCTCGACGGCGCCGAGTGCGGCGTGCCCTTCGCGGCCGAGGCGACCTACGTTGTCTTCGGCGCCGGGGAAGCGAACGCTCTCTCTACCGGGATCTGCAACGGCACCACCGACGACGTGGCGGTGCTAGCCGGACTCTCGCCGCTCGAGACGTTCGCGGCTCCGAACGGCGATCTGCCCGGGGACGAGCCTGGATCCAGATCGTTACCGATCGGAACCGCGGCCGGCCTCGTCACGCTCGTGCTGGCCGGGTCGATCTGGGCGTGGATGATGCGCGTTCGCCCTCCCCGGCCGCTCGCGTAACGCTAACGAGGGAGCAAACCGGCGATCCGGAGCACCACGCCCGTGGTGTCGGCCACCCACAGCGCGCCGTCGGGCCCGAACGTCAGGTCGAGGGGAAGGATGCCGGTCATGAAGTCCTCGACCGCGGTCACCGAACCGTCGGGGCCGAACCGCACGCGGACGATCTTGTGCCCGAGCGGCAGTGTGCCGAACAGGTTCCCGAACTCGGCGACGAATAGGTCGTTGTCGTATGCCGCCGGGAAGTTCGTGTTCGGGTTGAACGCGAGCCCGTTCGCGCTGACGTGCGTTCCGAATAACGCCGACGGCTTCGCCTGCGCAGCCGGACCAACCAGGCCGGTGAACGCATGCGCGGGCAGCGGATCGCATGAACCCTGCGATGCGTCCTGGGTGAAGCCGGCCAAGCCCCCATTCGCCCGGTCGTAGAGACACCAGGGGAAGCCGAAATGGTCGACGATCCCGTCGGCCGCGTCGAAGATGCTCAGCGTGTCCTCGCCCGTCGGGCGCGCCGCCGCCGGGTACTCGAGGCCGTCCGGCCCGTTCATCGGGACCGCGGCTTTCATCGTTCCCGGGGTAGCCGCCGGATGTCCGGGCGGGACGAACGCGATGTCGTAGATGTTGCGCCACCCGGTCGCGACGACCATCTCCGGCGAGGGGATTAGATCTGTGGCCGTCGGGTCTATCCGGAGCACGCTCCCCGAGTAGGGCTGAATCTCAGGCGGGCCGCCCTCCTCGCCGAACCCCGAGTCCGTCGCGTTCCCGTTGGCGATGTAGAGCATGCCGTCGGCCCCGAGCGCGAGCCCGTTGGTGTTGTGCCGTCCGTTCGGCAAACCTGAGATCACGGTTTCCACAAGATCCGCCTCGCCGGTGCCGTCCGCGTCGGTCGCGCGCAGGACGATCCCGTTCGCGCGTGGGATTCCGGGGACCGAGTCGGCGATGAACACCGCGTCTTCGGTCGCCAGGACGCCGAGCGGCTGGTTCAGGCCTTGGACGAATACCGACGGAGGGCCGGCGATGAGCCCGGCAACGACCGGATAGCGGAAGACCCGGCCGAGCAACGACGTGATGTAGAGCGTGCCGCCGTCCGGCGAGAATGCGAGCGACGTCGCGGTCAACGATACCGCGCCGGGGGTTACGACGAACCCCACAGGGACGCTCGGCGGAAGGGTCTCGGCCGGCCCCGGATCGGCCGCCGCCGAGCCCAGGAAGAGCACGAAGGCCAGCCCGCAGAGCCCGATCCGAACCCGTCGCATGCTCGCTCCTCCTCCGGCTCCAACGCCCGTTTCGGCCCGAGACGGGCGTTTCCTCCCGAGCCGGATACGGGAGGCGGAGCGCCGTGGTTCAGTTGGAGCGAACGAGCAGCGTGGCGGACACGCCTTTGACGCCGGTGAGGCCGATGGCCAGCGCGCTCGCGTACGAAAGGTCGAGGATCCGGCCGTCGACGTAGGGACCTCGGTCGTTCAGGAACGACACCACGCACCGCTCGCCCATGCGGATCAAAAGGAACAGGCCGAACGGCAGGGTCCGGTGCGCGAGCGTGTACCGCTCGGGATAGAAGATCGCGCCCGAGGCGGTCGGCTTCCCGCGGAACGCGTTGCCGTACCAAGAGCTATCGCCGGCGATCGTATCGCCGGTGGAGCGGAGGCCCTTCGGTACGGAGCAGTCGTCACGCGGACCGAGGAACGGCGCGGCTTCCTGGAACATCTGCTCGCCCTTGCGATACCGGATCGTCCTCGTTGCGCCGGAGACCCGATCGACGGTGCCCTTGTAGTGGGCACGAACCTCGTACAGTGCGGCGAGCGCGGCCGCGTTCGAACGGACCGCCGCTTCCGCACGAGCGAGCCGCGTCTCGATCCGCGCGCGCAGCGCCCCCAGCTTCTCTTCGGTTCGTACCAGGTCGCGCTGAGCCTCCTCGGCGCCGCGAAGAACCTCCTCGAGCGCGTCCCGGCGCGCGGCGAGCTCGCGAACGTCCAAGCGCTGCGCGGCGAGCGCCGTGGTCGCCAACGGGAGCCTCGCGGCGAGTTCGTGCAGATCCTTCGCGCCGAGAACCAGCTCGATCGCGTGACCCGTCCCGGCCATGTACGCGGAGCGGACGCGATCGGAGAAGGACAGCCGTGCTTCATGCTCAGCGGCGCGCGCGTCCATCTCGCGGAGCCGGAGGTCCATCCACCGTCGAGCGGCCTCGTCCGCGGCGAGTGCCACGTCCTCGAAGTCGGCCAGGAGCGCCCGCAGCTCGGCGCGGATCGCTTCGGCTTCGGCGCGTGAGTCCAGCGCTCGATCCCCGGGGCCGCCGGCGAAGGCAGGGCATGCCAGGGCGAGCGTCAGCGCGAGCGCGCCTGCCGCCGCACGCCGTCCGGCGCGGATCCCCATCTGGTCCTCCTCGTCAGCCTCCCCGACCCGCTTGAGTTTGACGGCTCCGGGGTGCCATCTGCCAGCGGGAATCGTTAGAGTCGTCCTGGTCCGATGGCTCGAAGGAGGTCCCAATGCGCGTCGGAATGCTCACGGGTGGGGGCGATTGTCCCGGGCTGAACGCGGTGATCCGAGCCGTGGTGCGGAAGGGGGAGCGGGTCTACGGCGACACGTTCATCGGTTTCCGCGACGGATGGAAGGGCGTCCTCGAGGGCGACACGGTTCCGCTCGACGTGGAGCGTTGCCGTGGGATCCTGCCGCGCGGTGGGACCATCATCGGGACCTCGCGCACCAACCCCTACAAGATCGAAAGCGGCTCCGAGAAGTGCAAGGAGACGATCCGCCGGCTCGACGTCGAGGCTCTGATCGCGATCGGCGGTGAGGACACCCTCGGGGTCGCGAACAAGCTTCACCAGGAGGGCGTGCCGATCGTCGGCGTGCCGAAGACGATCGACAACGACCTGAGCGGAACCGAGGTCACGTTCGGGTTCGACACCGCGGTGCAGGTCGCCGTCGACGCCATCGACCGTCTGCACACGACCGCCGAGTCACACGACCGCGTGCTCGTCTGCGAAGTGATGGGCCGTCACGCCGGCTGGATCGCGGCGTACGCGGGGATCGCCGGCGGCGCCGCCGAGATCCTCGTCCCCGAGCGCGAGATCGACATAGACAAGGTCGTCGAATCGCTGATCGCGCGCCATCAGAAAGGCCGGTACGCATCGATCGTTGTCGTCGCGGAGGGAGCCCAGCCGAAGGAAGGCTCGTTCGTCATCCAGTCCGGCGAGGTCGACGCGTTCGGGCACGTGAAGCTCGGAGGCATCGGAGACGTGCTGGCGAAGGAGATCGAGCGACGCACGGGCTTCGACACGCGCGTGACCGTGCTCGGGCATGTGCAGCGCGGCGGCACCCCGACGGCGTTCGACCGATTGCTCGCGACGCGCTTCGGGATCCACGCGATCGACGCGGTCCACGATGGCGCCTTCGGCACGATGGTCGCGCTCCAAGCGGCGAAGATCGTCCGCCTCCCGCTCGCCGACGCGGTGGCCGAGCTGAAGACCGTCGACCCCGAACTCCTCGAGATCGCGGACGTCTTCTCCTATTAGGCGTTCTAGCCGCGCGTTGCCAGGAGCTTGTTCATCCGGCGGAGCTGACGGACCTCGGCGACCTTGAAGATCGCCCATGCCCCGGCTGCGTACGCGGCAGGCCGCTGCCAGCGCCCATCGTTGAGCGCCTGCGCAACGTCTTTCGCCCAGCGCTCCGGCACGATCTGGACGACCGCGTCCACCGTGCGTGACTCGGCCTTGCGCTTCTTGTTCTTCCGGCCGCGCGCCCGCCGCACGGCCCACCAGAAGACGGTTCCGGTCCCGCCGACCATGAGCGTGCCGGCGACCTTCTTCGCCACGTGCACGGGTGGAAGCCGCTCCTCGAGCTCGCGGACCTCTCCGTCGAGCCTGTCGCGGACCTGCTCGATCTCCCTTACCGTTTGAGCTGCGCTTTCGCCCATTCGATGTCCTCCTTCACGGTCTCGACGGTCATCTCGGGCTTCAGGGGTGGCCGTTTCGCGCGAGGTAGTCCGATCGCCGCTGCCAGGGCGGCGATGACCAGGAATCCGCCCCCGACGATAAGCCGCGCCTGCGACGGGCTCACGACGCTTTCGAGCGCGTACGCCGCGGCGCTGCCGAGGAAGATCACCGCTACTAACCCGGCGACGCCCGCCGCCAGCATCGCGGCGGCCGCCTTCAGTCGCGCGATGATCGCCTCGACGAACTCCTGGCGAGCAAGCTCGACCTCCTTCTTCACGAGCGTCGCGGTGTCGTTCGCGATCGACCGAACGAGCTGTGGTGTCGAGCGGCGTCCGTTCGGTTCCACGCCGTCCTTGCCTTTGTTCATCGTCGGATCACCTCCAATTCTCTCTACCCAGATCGCGTTGAGCTCTGCGCCGTACAAGAAGATCCGTGCCGCCAGGGACAGGATCACGAGCACGCCGATGGTGGACGCGAACGTTCCGTACACCGCCGAGGAGTTCGCCACGGTCCGCGCCGCGTACCAGCCCCCGATTAGCTTGAGCCCGGTCCATCCCGCCGCCGCGAGCGCGGCCCCGCGCCACGGCGCCAAGATCGATCGATGCGCCGGGCCCAGCAACCGGTAGGTCGCGATGAAGAGGGCGAAGTCCAAACCGAGGGCGATGACGACACCCGCGATCCGCAGGGCCGTCGCACCGAACCCGGACGCGTCGACGGCCGACACTGCGATCGTCACCGCGATGCCGGCGAGACCTATCAGGCCGAGCGTCAACACCGCGGCGATCGCTCGGATCTTCACGCGGACCGTGCTCGTCCGCGGCTCGATGCGCCAGACCTTCGCCAGCGTGAACGAGGTCGCTTCGGCCACTCCGACGCCGGTCCAGAGCAGACCCGCGAGGCCGACGATCCCGGCAACCGACCGGTTCGCCGTCACGGAGTCGAGATTCTCGGCGACGAGCGTCCCGATGCCCGGCAAGGAATCCGACACCGATCGCACGGCCCGCGCGTAGAGGTCGGGATCGCCGGCCAGGACGAAGCCGAGCACGGAGGCGCCGAGCAGCAGCAGTGGAAAGAGCGAGAGGAACGCGCGGTAGGTGAGGGCGGCCGCCATGAAGCCGGCGGAGTCGGCGCCGAACCTCCGGTGCGTCGCGAGGGCGATGTCCCAAACCTTCCGCATCGTGGGCTACTTCCCCGCGACGGACGAGCTTGAACCGTTCGCCCTGCTAGATGCCCTCGCTACGAGGAGTGGGCGTCGCGACGGGTTCCTCACCAGGCAGGGCAGAGACCTCGCCGCCACCGGCCTGCTCCTGCTGAGCGAGCACGACGCCGGCGATCACCATCGCCGCCGCGAAGATCAGGCTCACCCCGAGCCGCTCGTCGAGGAGGAGCCACGACGCGATCAGCGCCACGACCGGGACCGCGTACAGGAACACGGAAACCCTCGTCGCCTCCATCTTCCCGAGTGCCCAGACGAAGATGAAGTATCCGGCGACGCTCGATCCGACCCCGAGGAGCAGCATCCAGAGCCACCCGCTCCCCGACAGCGCGCCGAACTCTTCGAACGTCTCGCCGCGCAGCAGGGGAAGCAGGAAGAGCGAACCGATGAGCATCGAAGCCGCCGTCACCTGGATCGCCGAGGCTCGGTCGGCGAGCGGCTTCCCCACGATGACGTAGATCGCCCACATCAGCGGCGCGATCACGGACACGAGCACCCCGATCACGCTCGTCTGTACGCCGTCGGCCGGATCGGCGAGCGCGAGGACCGCCACGCCGGCGAATGCAAGGGCGATCCCGATCCAGCGGCGAGCGGTCGCACGCTCGCCGAGCAGGGCCGCCGAGCCGAGCGCCACCATCACCGGCGCGGTGGCGACGATCAGCGAGGCGACCGAGGCGCTCGTTCGATGCTCGCCCCAGTTCAGCGCGAGGTGGTAGCCCGGCACGCCGGTCACGCCGAGCACGACCAGTCGCCACACGTCCTCGCGGCGCAAGCGCGGCCGTGCCGGCGGCCATGCCGCCATCACGACGAGCAAGCACACGTCGGCGATGGCGAAGCGAAGGATCGTGAGCGCGGCGGGGGAGAGCTCGGCCAGCACTTCCTTGATCCCGACGAACGCGATCCCCCAGAGAAGCGACAGAACGCCGAGCATCGCGTACACGTGGGAGCGGCGCGTCATCGCGCGGAGTGTATCGGAGCGCCTGGTAGGCTTCCGCCGATATGCCGGAGGACTGGGTCGAGCTACGTTCCGACACGTTCACGAAGCCCTCGCCGGAGATGCGGCGCGCGATGGCCGAGGCCGACGTCGGCGACGACGTTTTCGGTGAGGATCCGACGGTGAACGCGCTCCAGGAGCGCGCCGCGGGCATGTTCGGCAAGGAGGCGGCACTCTTCGTCCCCACCGGAACGATGGGCAACGAGACGGCGATCAAGGTCCTGACGAGCCCCGGCGACGACGTCGTCATCGAAGCGCAGGCGCACATCGTGAACCTCGAGCTGGGCGCTCCCGCGACGATCAGCCATGTCGTGCTCAAGACCATCCCCGGCGTTCGAGGCGTCATGGACCCCGAGGACGTCGCGGCCGCGATCCGACCGCCGAGCCCGCTGTTCAGCCACACGACGCTGGTCTCTATGGAGAACACCCACAACTACGGTGGCGGCACCGTATGGGCGATCGATGACTTCCGCGCCGTCGCGAAGGTCGCTCACGAGCGCGACTGCCGCGTGTTCCTCGACGGAGCGCGCATCTTCAATGCCAGCGTCGCGTCCGGCATCCCCGTGGCCGAGTACGCGTCCGAGGTGGACGCGCTTTCGTTCTGCTTCTCGAAGGGCCTCGGCGCGCCGATCGGCTCGATGCTCGTGGGCTCCGCCGAGTTCGTGGCCGAAGCGCGGAAGGTGCGACGCATGCTCGGCGGTGGGATGCGTCAGGTCGGGGTGATCGCCGCGGCGGCGGCGTTCGCGCTGGAGAACAACGTGGATCGCCTCGCCGACGACCATGCAAACGCGCGCCGTCTCGCCGAGGGCTTCGCCGAGGCGCTGCCCGGCTGCATCGATCCGACGACCGTCGAGACCAACATCGTGATCGCCGGGGCGGGCGACCTCGACGCGGTCGCGCTCACCGGCAAGCTGTGGGACCAGGGCGTGCGGATGTATCCGACCGGGCCGCACCGGATCCGCGCCGTCACACATCTCGACGTCGATCGCAACGGCATCGAGCGGGCGATCGAAGCGTTCCGCTCCGCCGTTTCGAACTAGCCCTCGAGCGCCGCGCGGATCCTCGTCGCGTACTCCGTCATCTCAGCGTCGCCGGCGTACTTCGTGCGCGGCCAGAAGAAGCCCCGCAGTCCGTCCTTGCGACGGCGTGGTACGACGTGGACGTGCAGGTGGGGGACCGACTGGGAAACGCGATTGTTGATCGCGACGAAGGTTCCGTCGGTCTGCAGTCCGGCCTCGACGGCGCGCGCGATTGCCTTGGCTCGATAGAAGAGCGGTTGGATCAGTTCATCGGGAAGGTCGGCGAGCGTTTCGATGTGCTCGCGCGGCGCAAGCAAGGCGTGACCCTTGAACACCGGCCGGTGGTCGAGAAAGGCGACGGCGACCTCGTCGTCGAGCACGAGATGGGCTGCGACGCTCCCCGAGATGATCGCGCAGAACGTGCAGGAGGCGGCCACTGCCGCCCAAGACTACCCGCCGGCGAGACCCGTCAGGCGTCGCCTCGCGCGGTAGCGCTCATCGGCGCGGCGCCGGAAGGGGAATCTTCGGCGGGCATCTCTTCTTCGGACGGAGATCGGGGGATCCTGATCGTGAACGTCGTGCCGGCCTCGGGCTCGCTCGTAGCGTCGATCGTGGCTCCATGCGCCTCGGCAACGGTTTTCGCGATCGCCAGGCCCAGGCCGGAGCCGGGTCGCTCGCGAGACCGGTCGGACCGCCAGAAGCGGTCGAACGCCTGCGTAAGCTCCTCGGGCGTCATGCCGACGCCGTCGTCGGCGATGGTGACGACGGCGTTGTCGCCCTCGTCCACGAGCGAGATGGAGATGGTGCCCCGTTCGGCCGTGTATTTCACCGCGTTGTCGGCAAGGTTCTCGAGGAGGCGGCGAAGGAGACTCTCGGATCCGCGGACCTTCGCATCCGGCGAGCCGATCGTGACCGACACGATCCGCTCACCGGCCGACGCGAGCGTCTCGTCGGCGACCGTCCGAAGCAGGGGAGCGAGCGGGATCTCGTCGTCGGGGAGCGGTATCCCGGCGTCGACCCG
>JBBDRM010000139.1:34449-73025 GCA_040905475.1 Actinomycetota bacterium | reverse complement strand
CCGGCAGATCGCCCGAATCGACTAGACAGCGCCTCGTCGACGAGACGCGTCATCCGCTCGGCTTCCTCGATCGAGTCGCGAAGCGCCGCCGCTCGCTCGTGTTCCGGCATCGCCGGGTTGCGCGCGACGACCTCGAGGTTCCCGCGCATGATCGTGAGGGGGGTGCGCAGCTCGTGTGAGGCATCGTCGACGAACCGCCGTTGGGTCGCGAGCGATCGAGAGAGCGCGTTCTGGGCGGCCTCGAGCCGCACCAGCATCGTGTTGAACGCCTCCGCGAGCCGGCCGAGCTCGTCTGAGCCTCCCGCCGGAACGCGCCGGGAAAGATCGCCGGTCATCCCGATCTGTTGCGCCGTCGCGCCGATCTCCTCGACCGGCCGGAGCGCCGTCCTCGCGGAACGCCACGATAGTCCGGCGGCGAGTGCGATCCCGGCGAGACCGGCGAGGAGCAAGATCTGCCGGAGCCGGCTAAGCGTGTCCTCGACGTCGTCGATCGGAGCCGCTACGAGCACGGTTCCCACCGGAGCCCCGAGCTGGTCGACCAGAGGCTTGGCGTAGACGCGTAGTGCCGTTCCGTCGACGTTGACATCTCTCGTGAACGGCTCACGCTTGCCCTGCCCCACCTGCAAGACGGGTTCGTCCACCGGCAGGACGACGGGCCCGAGCGCGTCCGACCGCGCGGCGACCGTCCCGTCTGCGTCGACGATCTGGATGTAGGTGTTGCGCTTACTGAACCCGAAGGTGTTGATCGCCACTTGGCCGGGGGCGACGTGCATCGCGCGTCCAACCTCTGCGGCGCGCTGAACCAATCCGGAATCGATACGCGAGCGGAGGTTCCGTTCGAGCAGAACGTACACGCCGGCCCCGAAGATGGCGATGACGACGGTCAGCACGACCGTCGAGATCAGCGTGAGTCGTGCCCGCAGGCTCACGACGGCTCCTTGAGCGTGTATCCCACGCCGCGTACCGTTTGGATCAGTTGCGGCTCACCGAGCTTGCGACGCAGGTACCCGACGTACACCTCGAGGACGTTCGATGCCACTTCTTCCCCGCGCCAGACCTCGTCGAGGATCCGGTACCGGTCGTGAACCGCCTTCGGCTCGCGCATGAAGAAGTCGAGTAGCTCCCATTCCTTCGCGGTGAGCTCGATCACCCGGCCGCCGCGGGTCACCTGCCGCGTGCGCGGGTCGACCTCGACGTCGGCGAACCGAAGCAGTTCGCCCGACTCGCCGGTCGCTCGCCGGAGCAACGCCCGCACCCGCGCCATGAGCTCGTCGAGCGCGAACGGCTTGACGAGGTAGTCGTCGGCGCCGGCGTCGAGGCCGGCGACCCGGTCGGCGACGCCGTCGCGCGCGGTCAACATCAGGATGGGCGTGGGATCGCCTCGCTGGCGCAGCCGCCGCGCGACCCCGAGCCCGTCCACGCCGGGCATGAGCACGTCGAGCACGACCAGATCGAAAGCTCGCTGCGATATCGCCGCCAGGGCGTGCCCGCCGTCCTCGGCGGTGTCGACCGTGAAGCCCTCGGCCTCGAGGACGCGTCTGAGCATGTCCCGAAGCCTGCGGTCGTCGTCGACGACCAGGACACGTCCACCCATCACGGCTCTCAGGCTAGTCCCAGAATCTGAGAACCGAGTGAGCGATGGCTAATTGCGGAGCGTGATCACCGAAACCCGAAGCGAGTTCACGGTGATCGTGTCCTCGTCGGCTATCCCCTCGACCTCTTGGTCGCACTGGTCTAACTCGCGAACGAGCGCCTGGATCGTAATCACGGTGTCGGTCGCGGGGGCGGCGAGTCCCCCGATGCCCGATCCCTCGCCGACTTCGCCCTTCTCGGTGGCGCCGTCGATGCGCGCTTGGAGCTTGTCGCCGTAGACGATGACGTGCCACGCGCAGGCGGTAGCGTCGCTGTCGTCGATCTCAGTGGTCGCGATCAGCTGTACGGCGGTTCCGGCCTTCTGGGTGAACGTGTACGACGCGGCACCGTTCAATGGGATCGTAACGGAGACATTGTTATCGGTCGTGCTCACGGGACCACCCGAGAGATTCACCACCGTGACCTCATCGTTGGTATTCGTGCCTCGGGCTCCAACTTGGAGGCTCATCCCAAACGAAAGTACGCCGAGCGACAAGAGCGCGATCGGCACGATGAGTCGGAACCTACGGAACTGGACGGATCGCATCGCGACCTCCCCTCGGCCCCCAGAAACGATGTGACCAATCTAGGCTTCGTCTCCGGGCGCAGCAATGGTCCGTCCGGGCTCGGGGACGATCATCCCGGGACCGGAACCGGCCGAATAGGGGAAACCGGAAGGCTATTCGCCGACGGCGCTGAGTCCTCGGGATGATTTCGCGAGCGAGCGGCCGACGGCGGCCGCAACCTTTGCCATGTCGGCCACCAGCGGGGACAGCTCCTCGATGGTCAAGGCCTGCGGGCCGTCGCACAGAGCCGTCTCCGGGTGCGGATGGATGTCGATCATGACGCCGTCGGCGCCCACCGCCACCGCCGCGAGCGCCAACGGCGCGACGAGTTCGCGCTTGCCGCTCGAGTGCGAGGGGTCGACGATCACCGGAAGGTGGGACAGCCGGTGGATCAGCGGCACCGACGAAAGGTCCAGCGTGTTGCGGGTCATCGGCTCGTAGGTCCGGATCCCACGTTCGCAGAGGATGATGTCCTCGTTCCCTTGCTGTGCGATGTACTCGGCGGCCATGAGCCATTCCTCGATCGTGGCCGACAAACCCCGCTTGAGCATCACGGGACGGCCCATGCGTCCGACCTCGCGGAGCAACTGGAAGTTCTGCATGTTCCGGGCGCCGATCCGGATGATGTCGGCGTAGGAGGCGACGACCTCGACGTCCGAGGTTTGCAGCACCTCGGTCACGACCGGCAGGCCCGTTTCCGCGCGCATCTGCGCCAGGATCTCGAGGCCTTTTCTCGCGAGGCCCTGGAAGGCGTACGGCGAGGTCCGGTGCTTGTACGCGTCGCCGCGGAGCACGTGGGCTCCTGCGGCCTTGGCCGCGCGGGCTGAGGTCATCGCCTGGTCTTCGGTCTCGATCGCGCAGGGCCCGGCGATGACGCAGAAGCGGTCGCGCCCGATCGTCACCGGCCCGACCTGGACGGCCGACGGGGTGGGACGCGACTCGGCGGCGACGAGCTTGTAGGGCTTGCCGACCCGGATCACCTGATCCACGCCGGGCATGCCGGGCAGGGGCAGGGCCATGAAGCGCTCGGTGTCGCCGACGAGGCCCACAAGGGTGCGGTGCTTCCCGCGGGAGACGAAGGTCTCGCCGCCGGCGTCCTCGATAACCTCGACCACGGCCGCGACTTCTTCGTCGGTCGCTGCCGGGCTCATCACCACCACCATGTCCGTCTCCTCCCACCTGGCGCCCGGGCTCTAGAAACGAAACGCCCCGGGCGGTCTGCCCGGGGCTGGCTCTTGCGGCTTCGGCTCTAGACGGCCTCAGCCCCCGGGCGTCCGGAGGTGCCGAAGAACCAGTAATACCGCTGCATCGTGGCCGGATGGTAGGTGCGGTTCGCTCGCCCTGTCAAGGTTCTCGGGAGCGGGAGCGTCCTCATCGGGACGGTTCAGGGGTTCCCCGCGAACCACCCATTTGAGGGATGTAAGAAGGGACCCTGGTACTACGTCACCCTCTCATCCCTCGTCGTTCTTCAATGTGTACGGGCTCCGAGGTAGTGCGTTCAGCTCCTTGGACCCCACGGAAGGTAGGTCGATCGTCCCAGCTCGGTAGTCCATCTGTACACGCAGAAACAGGCTGAATGGACGGTCAAGGGGCGTCACGTGGCGCCGAAGATGCTAGCGAAGCCGCCAAGGAGCCAGACGATGGACCGGATCGCGGACCCGAAGAACACCCTCGGTAACCAGGCTGTTTGGGGTCGAGTGGGCTACGCAGGGGACGCGTTCGCACCAGCCGAAGGTACCTACGCAGGCGTAACCGCTTCGGGCCTGAACTACACCCACATCAACGACAGCGGCCTTCCGCCCATGCCCAATCAAAAGGGTGCGCCGCTCGCGAACCTGATGCCCCTGATCCTCGGCGCGATGTGGGAAGCGGCCTTCGCACGCGAAGCCGGCCCGCTTTCGACCTGGAGCAACTGAGATGACCGCTTTCGCTCATTTCGTGGCGCAGCTGATCGCACGCCGCCGCTACCGCAAGATCTAACCGCTACACTTCTTCCTTCGCCGGAGCCATGAGCTCCGCGACCAACATCCCCGCCACGATCAGCCCCCCGCCGATCCATCCGCGCGCGGTGAGCCGTTCGTTCAGCATCAGGAAGCCGAACAGCGCGGCCATCGGCGACTCCATCGTGAGGATCACCGCCGTGCGCGAGGGCGGGATGAACCGCTGCGCTCCCGTCTGGATGAAGAACGCGAAGACGGTCGCGAGGATCGCGGTGGCGAGGATCGCGACCCAGATGCCCGATTCGGTCGGGATGGGAGCCCGCTCGGTCGCGACCGAGAGTAAGCCGGTCACGACGGCCGTCACGCCGAGCTGCAGCGTCACGAGTGCCGCCAGCGGCGCGCTTCCGGCGAACCGTCCGAGAAGCAGGAAGTGGATCGCGAAGCAGAAAGCGCACACCACGACGAGCCCGTCGCCGAGCCCGATCCTCACGCCGGTCGGCGACGCGATCAAGAGAAGGCCGGCGAACGCGATCACGGCTCCCGCCGCGGTCGACCCGGCGGGGAGCTTGCGGAGCACCACCGCGCCGAGGAGCGGGGTCAGCACGACGTAGAGCCCGGTGAGGAAGCCGGCGTTGGAAGCCGTGGTCCGCTCGAGGCCGAACGTCTGGAAGACGTATCCCGCGCAGAGAGCCAGGCCGATCCCGCAGCCCACGATCACCTGGCGGCGGGTCAAACGGCGAAGCATCGGTATCGATGCAGCGCCCACGACGACCGCCGCGATCGCGAATCGGAGCGACAGGAACAGGAGCGGCTCGGTCGGCCGATCGACCGAATCGAGACCGAGCCCGCCGCGGATATCCGAACAGCGCTCCAAGGCGCACTTCACGACCGGGAAGGCGGCCCCCCAAGCTGCGGTGACGCCGAGCAGAGCCGCGACCCACCAGAACCTTCGAACGCCCGGCTCCCGCACGGCCGGGGAGTATAGGCGGCGGTTAAACGGCTAGCAGTACACGCCTTTGCCCATGAGCGCGGTGACGGTCGATCCTCGAGGAACTTGGGTTCCTGGAGGTGGTGTCTGGTCAACGACCTTGTTCCCATCGTTCTCGAAGCTGATCTTGAGCCCGGCTGCCGCCGCCATATCTTCCGCGACCGCGCGCGTCTTGCAACCGAGGTCGGGCACGGCCACCTTCGGCGGCCCGTTGCTGACGACGATCTTGACCTTCGAGCCCTTGTCGGCTTTGACGCCCTTCCCGGGGCTCTGGTCGATGACCTGCCCGGCGGGGACCGTCGCGTGGTTTGAACGCTCGACCGTGATCTGCAGCCCGGCCGCGCTCAAGAGCTGCGTCGCCTCGGCTTCGGTCTTGCCGATCACGTCGGGAACGGTGACGCGCTCCTTGCCCTTGGAGACGGTGAGGGTGATCGGCGTGTCTTGCGTGATGATCACTCCCGGGTTCTGGTCCTGGTCGATGACGAGCCCTTTGGCGACGGTCGCGTGGAACTGCTCGACCTTGATCACCTCGAGGCCCTTGCCGGACAGCTCCTTCTCGGCTTCCTCGAACTTCATGTTGCGTACGTTCGGCACCTGGACCGTCACCGGCCCTGCCGAGACGATCAGTTTCACCGTCGAGCCCTTCCGCGCCGAGATCCCGGCCGCAGGATCGGTCCGGATCACGCGTCCGGCTGCGATGTCGGGGTGATTCTCGGTCTCTGTTGCGACCTTGAAGCCTGCCTTCTCGAGCGTCGCTTGCGCGTCTGCTTTCGTGGCGCCTTGGACCGCGGGGACATCGACCTGCGCCAGCGCGCCCGTCAGGAGCGGGATCGACGCGAGCAGCGCAGCCACGAGCGCCGCAACCACGATGAGGCCACGACGCGTGAAGCGCGGGCCGCGCCTGCGGCGGATCTGGATCGTCTCCTGCGTGCCGATCGGGATCGCCGTCGTCGGATGGACGAGCGTGCTCACCTCGCCGGTGTCCGAGCGCGGCGTCGCGCCGCGGAGCGACTCGCCCATCTCCGCGGCCGAAGCGAAGCGGTTGTCGGCGTCACGCGCCGTCGCTCGCGCGACGACCTGGTCGAGCCCGGGCGGCACGCCTCCGACCCGTGCGCTCGGCTTCGGCACGTCGTTCCGCACCCGTTGATAGGCGATCACGAGCGGGTTGTCTCCGGTGAACGGCGTCTCACCGGTGAGCATCTCGTAGAGCACGACGCCGAGCGCGTAGATGTCGGCCCGGTGGTCGCTCGGGTGGCCTTCGACCTGTTCGGGCGCGAGGTAGTGCGCGGTCCCCATCAGGACGCCGGCCTGCGTTGCGCGGGACTCCGCCATCGTGCGGGAGAGCCCGAAGTCGGCCACCTTCACGCCGCCGTCCGCAGTGAGGAGGATGTTCTCCGGCTTCACATCGCGATGGACCAGCCCGGCCCTGCGAGCCGCCTCCAGCGCGGCGCAGACCTGAGCGGTGATCCGTGAGGCGATCGCGGGACGAAGGCGGCCGTTCGCATTCAGGACCTCGCGGAGGTTCTGTCCGTCGACGAACTCCATGGCCATGTAGGCCGAGCCGTCCTCGCCGCGGCCGAAGTCGTAGACCTGGACGATGTTCGGATGCGAGAGACGGCCGGCGATGGTCGCTTCCTTGCGGAAGCGCTCGATGAAGTCGGCGTCGGAGCCGATGCCGGCACGGAGGACCTTCAGCGCGACGCGTCGATCCAGAACGCGGTCGTGCGCTTGGAAGACCTCACCCATTCCGCCGGAGGCGATGAGGCCGGTGATCTGGTAGCGACCGCCGACGAGGCTTGCGATGCGGCGATCGGATCCGATGTCCTGCGCCACGTCGCGCACAAGTGTAGTGACGTGAGGCAGGGCGGGCACGCAACCCGGTTCGTCCGAATAGACTCGGGTCGGGATGAAGGTCCTGGTCACAGGCGGTACGGGCTTCGTCGGAAGCCATCTCGTCCGCAGGCTGCGAGACGAGGGGTTCGAGGTCCGCGTGCTCGGTCGCGATACCGACGGCGCTCCGCACGGCGTCGAGGTCCTGGCCGGAAGCATCGCGGACCCAGAAGCCGTTCGCCGGGCCGTCGAAGGCGTGGACGCCGTCGTCCATCTCGTCGCCATCATCGTGGAGCGCGGTTCGCAGACGTTCGAGGCGGTCAACCATCAGGGCACCGGCAAACTCGTGACCGCCATGGAGTCCGCCGGCGTTCGCCGGCTCGTCCACCAGTCGGCGCTCGGCGCCGGGCCCGACGAGCGGTTCCCCTACCTGCGCTCGAAGTGGCTGGGGGAGCAGGCGGTCCGTGGGTCCTCGCTCGAGTGGACGATCCTGCGGCCGAGCGTCTTGTTCGGGGAGGGAGCCGGATTCTTCCGTCCCATTGTCTGGTCGCTGCGATGGGCGCCCGTCTACCCGATGCCGGCCGGGGGCAGGACGCGGTTCCAGCCGCTGGCGATCGAGGACCTCGCCACCTGCGTCGTGCGGTCGCTTCGCGGCGAGCAGGTGGGAGCGGCGCTCGACATCGGCGGTCCCGAGGTGCTGACCTTCTCCGATATCGTTCGCACCGTCATGAAGGCGCTCGGCAAGAAGCGGCGGATGGTGTCCCTGCCGGTGTGGGCCGCGCGGCCGTTCGCGCTCGTGCAAGGGATGCGCAAGGAACCGCTGGTGACGAACCAGCAGCTCGACATGGTCGTGCTCGATAACACGTGCGCACCGGACTCGGTCGAGCGGGCGTTCGGGTTCCCGCCGGTCCGGATGGCCGATACGGATCTGCGATGGCTCGCGAGGCTGTGATGGCCGGGCCGGAAACGCTTCACGACGATCTGGAGGCTCTGGGCTTCCGGCTCGTGGAGCAAAGCCGGCGGGGTGACTTCCAGTACGCGAAGGCGGCGAACCGATATCTCACCTACCACGTTCACTGGGATCCCGAGGAGGAAGGGATCCTGTTCACGTGGGAGTTCGCGGTGGGGGAGTTCTTCGACCACCGCGGCATGCAGATCGGCTCCAACGAAGCGCTGAATCTCTTCCTGTTCCCGCAATACGACTCGCGCGGCGCGGCCGACGTGTCGTTCGTCGCAAGCGAGCTCGACCGTATCGAGCAGGTGCTCCGTTCGCTGAACTTCATCGACCCCGAGGCCTGAGGTTGAGTGACCGGGCCGGGTCGGTTCGACACGGCCGGAAGCGCTATCATCGGGGGGACAACTACAGCAGCGGGGAGCTCGGAGCACCGGGCTGAGAGGCCGTCTGATGCGGGCGGCGACCCACAGAACCTGATCCGGGTAACGCCGGCGGAGGGAGGAAGGCAAGGCCACCGGGATCGGTGGCCTTTCGCATCTCATGGACGATCGACTCATCATCGCGGGGCGGGCGTTCGGCTCGCGGCTGATCGTCGGGACCGGGAAGTTCCCGTCCGGCGAGGCGATGCGCGACGCGCTCGCCGCCAGCGGAACCGAGATCGTCACGGTCGCGCTCCGCCGCGTGGACCTGGACGCGACCGGCGGCCCCGACATCCTGGAGTTCATCGACCCCGAGCGGTATCTGCTGTTGCCCAACACGTCGGGCGCGATGACCGCGGACGAGGCGGTTCGACTGGCGCGGCTTGCGCGCACGATGGGCCTTCCGGCGTGGGTGAAGCTCGAGGTGACCCCGGATCCTCGGTACCTGTTGCCCGACCCGATCGAGACGCTGAGGGCCGCCGAGATCCTCGTCACCGAGGGGTTCACGGTGCTGCCGTACATCAACGCGGACCCGGTGCTTGCGAAAAGGCTCGAGGAAGCCGGCTGCGCGACGGTGATGCCGCTCGGCGCATGGATCGGATCGAACCTCGGAATGCGGACGCGCGACGCCGTCAGGATCATCGTCGAGCAGGCGGAGGTGCCCGTGGTCGTCGACGCCGGGCTCGGCGCGCCGTCGCACGCGGCGGAAGCCATGGAGCTCGGGGTCGACGCGGTGCTCGTCAACACGGCGATCGCGGTCGCGCGGGATCCATCGCGGATGGCGATCGCCTTCCGCAAGGCGGTCGAGGCAGGGCGCGACGCGTACGTCGCTGGCCTCGCGCCGCAGCGGATCGAGGCCGAGGCGTCGAGCCCGCTCACGGGGTTCCTCGACCCGATGGCACCCATCTCGCCGTGACGACGCTCACCGCGGATCGAACGTTCTCCGAGGAGCTCGACGCGATCGGCCTGCGCGACATCGCCTCGCGTTCCGTGACTGCGAGCGAGTCCGACGTGACGCGTGCGCTCACGCGCGGGGCGGGGGAACGCGACCTGGAAGATCTCGCGGCGCTGCTCTCGCCGGCCGCCGGCGCGCGTCTGGAGGAGATCGCGCAGGCGGCGCACCGGCTCACCGTCCGGCGGTTCGGCAAGACTGTCCACATGTATGCGCCGATCTACCTCTCGAACGAGTGCCTGACGACGTGCACCTATTGCGGGTTCGCGAAGGACCTCGAGATCGTCCGGCGCACGCTGACCGTCGCGGAGGCGGTCCGTGAAGCCGAGGCGCTGACCGCGCACGGATTCCGGCATCTCCTGCTCCTGACGGGAGAGCACCAGAAGATCACCGGGGTCGACTACCTCGAGCAGGCCCTGCGCGCGCTGTCTCGCGTCGTGCCCCAGCTGTCGATCGAGGTCCAGGTCTGGTCGGAGGACGAGTACCGGCGGCTCGTCGCCGCCGGGTGCGACGGCGTCGTGATCTACCAGGAGACCTACGACCGCGCCGCCTACCGCGACTATCACGTCGCCGGGCGCAAGCGCGACTACGACTGGCGGCTGGAGGGGCCGGAGCGCGCCGGGAGGGCCGGCATCCGGCGCCTCGGCGTCGGCGCGCTGCTCGGCCTGCACGATCCGTGGCGGGAAGAGGTGATCGCCACAGCGGCACACGCGCGGTTCCTCACCCACCGGTTCTGGCGCTCGGAGGTAACGGTGAGCGTTCCGCGGATCCGTCCGAGCGCGAGCGGATACGTCCCGCGCGCCGACGTGTCCGACCGCGAGCTGGCTCAAACGATCTGCGCGTTGCGGCTGTTCCTGCCCGACGCCGGGATCGTGATGTCCTCGCGCGAGGCGGCCGGGTTCCGCGACGCCTTGGTGCCGCTCGGCGTCACCCACACGAGCGCCGGATCGCACACCGAGCCCGGCGGCTACACCGAACCCGACGCGGCGGAAGGGCAGTTCGAGGTCAACGACACCCGGACGCCACGGCAGGTCGCTGCTGCGCTGTCGGGGATCGGGTACGACGTCGTCTGGAAGGACTGGGACGGGGTACTCCGCGCCTAGATGTCCGTGCTGACCGTGGTGGCCAACGGAAAGCTGCGGGAGGTCCCCGCCGGCTCCACGATCCGCGACCTGCTCGACGGCGTCGGCTGGAAGCCCGAGTGGGTCGTCGTCGAACGCAACGGTGAGCCGGTCGAGCGAAGCGCGTTCGCCATGACACGGCTGGCGGAGGGCGACCGGCTCGAGATCGTGCGTGCCGTTGCCGGAGGCGCCTCGCGTTGATGGATCCGGAAGAGGCGCGCGCGAAGCTCGACGCGGCGCGTCTGTATCTCGTGACCGATGGACGCGACGGGGGCCAAGAGCTGCGGACGTTCCTCGACGAGGTCCTCGGAGCCGGGGTAGACGTGATCCAGCTCCGCGAGAAGGAGCTCGAGGCCGGGCCGATCCTCGAGCGCGCCGAGATCTTCCGCGAAGCCTGCGATCATCACGGCGTGCCGTTCATCGTCAACGACCGCGCCGACCTGACGTTCGCCGCCGGAGCCGACGGCGTGCACCTCGGACAGGACGACCTGCCGGTCGGCGCGGCGCGGCATCTGCTCGGTCGCAACGTGATCATCGGGCGCTCGACGCACGATCCGGATCAGCTTCGACGAGCAGAGGCCGAGGACGTCGACTACCTCGCGGTCGGTCCCGTGCATGAGACGCCGACGAAGCCCGGCCGTCCGGCTGCCGGCACCGACCTGGTCCGTCTCGCCGCAGCCGAGGTGAGGAAACCCTGGTTCGCGATCGGCGGGATCGACGACTCGAACCTCGACGAGGTGCGAACGGCCGGCGCGACCCGGATCGTCGTGGTGCGAGCCGTCACGCTGTCCGGGGACCCGGGAGCCGCCGTGAAGGGTCTTCGCGCCGCGCTCGGCTGACCCGTTTCCGTCACGCTCCGTGGCGGGGCTCAAGTCGGGGACTGGATGGTCCGAATCCTCCGGCGAAAGAGCGGATCGAGGAGGAGTCGTGCGCCGCACCCTGCTTGCCGTCGCCGCGCTCGCCGTCGCGCTCAGCGCGTGCGAGTTGCGCGCCGAGATCGCCATCAACGAAGACGGTGAGGCCGTGGCCGACGTTCGGCCGGAGGACGACGATGTTTCGGGGGGTTCCAAGGAGAGCGCCTCACTGTCGAGTTAAGTCCCCCCCGCGTGAGGGGCCGTCCTCTCTGGACGGCCTCTCCGCACGTCCGAGAGGGCGGTGACCGTCCCCGGTCCGTATCATCGGCGCGTGCGTACGGACCCCAACCCTTCGTCGCTCTAGCGATGCTTCTCCGGCGCATCGTGGCGTCACCCGACGCCGTCCTTCGCGCGGCCGCCGAACCCGTTACAACGGGCTTCGCGGATCCGACCGATCCGCTCGTCGACGGTCGCGAGATCCGGTGGGGCTCCGTCGCCGACGTCGCCGAGGAGGTGGAGCGATTCGGCGAGTTGACGACCGACGGGGACGAGACCACGCTCACCCTGCGGGCGGTGATCGACCTTCGCATGCCGTACTTCGGCTTCCTCTTCCGTCCGCTGATCGGGCGAGCGGTTCGCAGGACGCTGGCGCACATGGCCGATGTGATCGAGGCGCGCGCCGCCGGCCGGCCCGAGCCTCCCGAGCCACGCCGTCCGATCTGGGCGCCGCGTGACCGGATCGAAGGCAGCCGCGCCGCAACGATCGCGACGATCTGCGCCGCGCTTCTGGTCGCCGGCTACTGCGGCGGACTGTTCACGAACACGCTGGACTACGTGGCGGACTCGTTCGGAGCATCCGACGCCGACCTGGGCGTGGCGCTCGCGGTGACGCGGATCGGGGTGCTGGTGGGGCTCGTTGGTGCGACGCTCGCAGACCGCACCGGCCGCAGGCGGATCCTGCTCGGGGCGATCATCGGCGTCTGCGTGGCGAGCATCATCTCGGCTGCGGCCCCGAACCTCGTGACGTTCGGCGCGGCGCAGGTCTTCGTCCGAGGGTTCGTTCAGCTCGCCGGGATCATCGGCTTCGTCGCCGTTACCGAGGAGGCGCCGGAAGGATCTCGGGCGTTCCTGCTCGCGATCGCCGGCATGGCGAGCGGGGCAGGGTTCGCGCTCGCCGCGGGACTGCTGCCGTTCGCGGATCTTGCCGGGGAGGCATGGCGCCTGATGTACGTGATCGCCGGCTTGGGGCTCTTCCTGCTCCCCGGCCTCGCGAGGCGCCTGCAAGAGACCCGGCGCTACACGGCGCTGTCCGCCCGTGCTGCCTCCTCGCGAGCCGGCGAGCTCGTCGACGCCGTCTACGGCGGACGTTTCCTCATCGCCGCGGCGATGGGTTTGCTGCTCGGCTTCTTCGGCTCGCCGAGCTTGCAGTGGACGAACCGTTACTTATCCGATGTCCACGGCTACTCCGGAGCTGGGATCTTCCTGCTCCGCAGCGTCACCCAAGGTCTCCCGGCTTTGCTCGCGATCGTGGCGGGCGGCAAGCTCGCCGAGTCGAGCGGCCGACGTGTTGTCGCGTCGCGGACGACGCTCGCGCTCGGGATCGCGTCGATCGCGTTCTTCCTGACCGGCGGCGCAGCGCTGTGGATCTCGATGCTGGTCGCGACCGTGGCCGGAGCGATGTCCGGGCCCGCGCTGACCGCGTTCAACACAGAGCTGTTCCCGACCGAGGTTCGTGGCCGGGCAGGCGCCGTGCTCCTGACGTTCAGCGTCGTCGGTGCAGCGGGTGGTCTCTTGTTGACGGGTTACCTCGCCGATCCGCTGGGCGACATCGGAAAGGCCGTGGCCCTCACGTGCATCGCGCCGATCGTCGTCGCGCTGTTCCTGATCCCTCGGCTGCCGGAGGGCCGCGGGCGGGCGCTCGATGAGCTCAGCCCGCCGGAGGTGTAAACCGGGCCCCTCGTGTGTCGAGTCGGAGATCCATACCAATATTTGGCGCCCCTGCACTCGGTAACGCTGCGGATCATCGCCGTGACGAAGGTAGTCTCATCTCATGAAACCCTTTGACCGAGCCAGCGAGGCCCTTCGTCGGCTGACGATGGGCGAGTCCGTCCTCGGCGAAGGCCGGACCGACGAGTTCCCGTCGGCGACATCGCAGGTTCCGGAGTCCGGCTACGACTATGTGCTCGTGACGGCGAGTCGGATCCTCGTAGCGAAAGACGCTCTGCGCGAGGACCGCTCCTTGGACTTCGAGCTCAGTTGGGCACAAGTCCACGAGTTCGCCGAACGGGACCTCGGCCATCAGTGGCTACTGTTGCTTCGGCACGATCCGATCGTTCGGACGAGACACTGCCCGAAGTACCGCTTCCTTTGGATGCGGTGGGGAAACGCGGAGGTTGCGGCGCCCGAGACCGAGACGTGTCTACGCTTCAGCCGACGCGAGACCGCTGCTGCCGAAGCCGTTCGTGTTCAACTCGCGGCCCAGAACGTGCCTCAGACCGAGCATGCCGAAGACCTGGCCGCGTTTGCGAAGCGGGCGAAAGAGCCGAACATGTTCTTGCAGAGGACGTCCGTCGGTAAGACTAGCCGTCCAAAGCGCGGCGGAGGTCGGTGAGCAGATCGTCGACGTTCTCGATGCCGACAGACAGGCGCACGAGCGCGGGGTCGACGGCGAGCGGCGAGTTCGCGACCGAGGCGTGCGTCATGCGGGCAGGATGCTCGATGAGCGACTCAACGGCGCCGAGCGATTCGGCGAGCGAGAACAGGTGGGTACGCGTGACCATGTCCAGCGCCGCCTGCTCGCCGTCGCGATGCGTGAACGAGACCATGCCGCCGAAGTCGCGCATCTGGCGCTTCGCGGTCTCGTGTCCGGGGTTCGAGTCCAGCCCCGGGTAGTAGACCTCGGCGACCGCAGGATGCCCGGCGAGCATCTCCGCGACGGCGCGCGCGTTCGCGCAGTGACGTTCCATCCGTACGGCGAGCGTCTTGAGTCCGCGCAGTACGAGCCAGCAATCGAACGGACCCGGAACGCCGCCCATGGCGTTCTGAAGGAAAGCCAGACGCTCGGCGATCGCGTCGTCGTTCATCGCGAGGAACCCACCGACCACGTCCGAGTGTCCGCCGAGATACTTGGTCGTCGAGTGCACGACGATGTCGGCTCCGAGCGCGAGCGGCGTTTGGAGATACGGCGTCGCGAACGTGTTGTCCACGACGACGAGCGCGCCGCGCTCGTGCGCGAGCTCGGACACCGCCTCGATGTCGATCACGCGGAGGAGCGGGTTGGTCGGAGTCTCGATCCACACGAGCTTCGTCTCGTCGCGCCAGGCCGACATGCACGCCGAGGCCTCGGTCATGTCGACCGGCGTGAAGCTCAACCCCGCCGGCTCGTAGACCCGGGCGACGAGCCGGTAGGTCCCGCCGTACGCGTCGTGCGGGATCAGGATGTGGTCGTCGGGAGACAGGGTTCGCAGGATCGCGTCCTCGGCGGCCATGCCGCTCGCGAACGCGAGACCGTGCGCGGCACCCTCCAGCGACGCGAGGCAGCGCTCCAGCGAGGTGCGGGTCGGGTTGCCGGTGCGCGAATACTCGAAGCCCTTGTGCTTGCCGACCGCCTCCTGAACGTAGGTCGAGGTCTGGTAGATCGGCGTGACGATCGCACCGGTGGCCGGGTCGGGCTCCTGGCCGTCGTGGATCGCGCGGGTCTCGAACTCCACTACCGGCTCCCGCGCGACGACAGGAAATCGAGCACGTCCGACCGCGTGATGATGCCGACCGGGTGGCCGCCGTCCACGACGAGGACCGCGGGGCCGCGCTCGAGCGCCTCTACCGCTTGATCGATCGACTCGCCGATCCCGACCGAGGGGAGCGGCGGCCCCATGACCTCACCGACCGGCCGGTCCAGGATCGCGTCGTCGCGGAACCCTTTCTCGAGGAGGTCGCGCTCCTTCACCGCGCCGACGACCTCCGCGAACGCGAGCGGCGGCTCGGCCTTGACGACCGGCACCTGCGAGACCTGGTACTCGCGCATCAGCCGGATCGCGTCGCGCACGGTCTCGTCGGGATGCATGTGCACCAGCGCGGGGATCCCGCCGCCCTTGCGCCCGACGAGGTCCGCGACGGTCTGGCCGCCGACCTTGAGGAAGCCGTACTCCGCCATCCAGTGGTCGTTGTAGATCTTCGACAGGTAGCCGCGGCCTGAGTCCGGGATGAGCACGACGACGACGTCGTCGGGTCCGAGCTCGGCGCCGACCACCAGGGCAGCCTTCACGGCCAGGCCCGCCGAGCCCCCGACGAGCATCCCCTCCTCGCGTGTCACCCGTCGAGCGGTGAGGAACGAGTCGCGGTCCGATACGGCGACGATGCGGTCGACGACGGAGCGGTCGTAGGTCTCCGGCCAGAAGTCCTCGCCGACGCCCTCGACCATGTAGGGGCGCCCGCCGCCTCCGGAGTACACCGAGCCCTCGGGATCAGCGCCGACGATCTGGACGTTGGGGTTCTGCGACTTGAGGTAGCGGCCGGTGCCCGAGATCGTGCCGCCGGTCCCGATCCCGGCGACGAAGTGCGTGATGCGGCCGGCGGTCTGTCGCCAGATCTCCGGCCCGGTCGTCAGCTCGTGCGCGCGGGGGTTCTCGCGGTTGGCGTATTGGTTCGGCTGGAACGCGCCGGGGATCTCCGCGGTGAGCCGCTTCGCCACGCTGTAGTAGGACTCGGGGTGCTCGGGCGCGACGGCCGTGGGACAGACCACGACCTCGGCGCCGTAGGCGCGCAGCAGAGAGATCTTCTCCTGACTCATCTTGTCGGGCATCACGAACACGCAGCGGTACCGCCTGCGCGCCGCCACGATCGCGAGGCCCACGCCGGTGTTGCCCGAGGTAGGCTCCACGATGGTGCCGCCGGGTTTCAGCAGCCCCTCGCGCTCGGCCGCCTCGACCATGCCGAGCGCGATCCGATCCTTCACGCTCCCGCCGGGGTTCAGCAGCTCCGCTTTGGCCAGCAAGGTGGGGGCGAGGTCTCGCCCGATGCGGTCGAGGCGCACGAGCGGTGTGTTGCCCACCAGGTCGAGGAGCGAGTCCGCGGTTTCCATCGCCGCCCCTCGATCGCTTGCGGGCAGGACGCTGATGCCGGCCTGCTGGAGCTGCGCGATGTCCGGAGGCTCTTCGTCGGTGATAAGCGAGACGGGGAACCCGCTGCGCTCGAGCGCGAGCGCCGCCTTGGCCGCTTCGGCGACCGGTCCCGCGACGCCGACCTCGCGGGGGATCCGTGCGCGCAGATCCGCCACGACGTCGGGAGGAAGCTCGGCGGTGGGGGAGTGGACGACGTGATGAGCGCGGGAGAACAACCGCTCGAGCGGTCGATGGTCGCCGATGATCACCAGGACGTCCATGCGGCCGTAAGTGTAGACCCGAAGACGGTTCGGGAACCGGAGACTACGCGGCGGGAACGATCGCGACCGCGACGGCGACCCGGCGTTCGTGCCGGCCCCGGTTGCTCGGCCGGTTCACGACCTTTCCTTTCTTCACGAACGTGGTCGAACCGCCGCCGTCAAGATTCAGCGCCTCGACCGCGCCGAGCCTGCGCATCAGGTCGCCCGCTTCGATCAGGGTGAAACCATCCGCCCGGCCGGGCTGTCGTCCGTCGGCCGTTACGAGCAGCATGTCGCCTGCTGCGTTCCAGCCGATCATCGTGCGCGGGGCTCGGGAGCTCTTGGCCGTCGCCACGGCCTTGCCCTTCTGGACGAGCACTTCCTTGCCGGCGACGCTCTGCAGGGCGTCGGGCGAGGCGGTGACCCGCAGCGTCGCGTTCCGCTCGGCCTTGCCGGCCGATACCTCGTTCCAGAGCCCTTCGAGCGTCCTCGCCCCGTCGCCGCGGCCCGACAGGACCACGCCGTCCTTGGGGATCTTGCCGCCCTTCGTGTGCGCGTCGACCAGTTCGAGCGTCGTGTCCACGTCGGTGGTCAGCCTTCCCGAGGGCGACACGACGCGCGCGACGATCTCGAACCCGGTCTTCGTTCCCGTGGTGGCACCCCATCGCGGCGTGAACAAGACGATGCCGTCCGGCGGTCGGGGGATGTTCACCCCGGTGACCGTCGTGGTGCGGGGTTCGAGCGTGGAGGGCGGGGAAAAGAGTTTGATGCCGGTCGCGATGCGCCGGTGGAAGGTCACGAACGACGTTGCCATCGCCATCGTGGAGATGCTCGGAGTGTCATCCGCCGCGAGGCTGAACTGCTTCCGCCCGCCGGCCGGCGAACGCATCGGCTCCCCCTCGCTCACCACGCCGCCGACCGGGACGCCGTCGCTGAAGTAGTCGCCGTTGACGGCGAGCAGGCAGTTGACCCGTTCGCACATCCGGCTGGTCTTCTCGGTTCGCGGCTCGGGGCCGGCCACGAGCCCGTTCGACAGGACGACCTTGAGCCGATGGGGGGAACTGCGCTCGATCCGCGCGATGTTGATGACTTGGTCTCGGTTCTTCCGTCGGAGCTCGATATGCCAGACACCACTCGCGACGCGCTGGGACTTGGTGACCTTGTAGTTCTTCGGGACGCGGACGCCGGCAACCCACGTGGACCCCGAGGCGACGGTTTGCGCCGCGATCAGAGCGAGCAGCAGCGACCATGCGTAGACGTACCGACGTTTGCTGCGCTTACCCGCGTGCGCCACCACGCATCCCCGTCCCCTGTTGCTGGAGCGAGGAGTCTACGGCTCACGGGCGGCGCTTCATAGACCCCCGCGCGGTGTTCTTTCGAATCGCCCCGAACGCGTTTCCGCTGCGCGTTCGGGCGCTCGTTCTGCTTAGTGGCCGGGCCGGTAGTCGACCTGCGTGAATTTCTCGAGCTTTTCCCAGCGGTGCTCCGACCGGATGGTTCGGATCGTTCCCGAACGCGATCGCATGACCAAGGTCTCGGTGATCGCTCCCTCGCGAGTGGTCCGCACGCCGTCGAGCAGGTAGCCGTCGGTGATCCCGGTCGTCGAGAAGAAGACGTCGTTGCCGGACACGAGGTCGTCGGTCGTGAGGACACGCGTGAGGTCGTATCCGGCCTCGACGGCGCGGTTGCGCTCGTCGTCGTTGCGCGGCCACAGCTTCCCGTGGATCGCGCCGCCCATGCACTTCAGCGCGCACGCGGTCGTGATCCCCTCGGGAGTGCCGCCGATCCCGTACAAGAGGTCGACGCCGAGCGAGCTCCGGCCGGCCGCGATCGCGCCGGCCACGTCGCCGTCGGTGATGAGCCTCACGCGGGCGCCGGCCTCGCGGATCTCGCGGACGAACCCCTCGTGGCGAGGCCGGTCGAGGATGGTGACGATCACATCGCCGACCTCGATGCCCTTCGCTTTCGCCACCTTCGCGATGTTGTCGGCGATCGGAGCCTCGATATCGATGACCTCGGCGGCCTCAGGGCCGGTCGCGATCTTCTCCATATATACGCACGGGCCCGGATCGAACATGGTTCCCCGTTCGGCCATGGAGATGACCGAGAGCGCGTTCGCTCCGCCCCGCGACAGCAAGGTCGTCCCGTCGATCGGATCCACGGCGATATCTACGGCGGGTTGCTCCCCCGTGCCGACCTTCTCGCCGTTGTAGAGCATCGGCGCCTCGTCCTTCTCCCCCTCGCCGATCACCACGATCCCGTCCACCGAAACGGTGTCGATCATCAGCCGCATCGCGTCGACGGCGGCCTGGTCCGCCGCGATCTTGTCTCCCCGTCCCATCCACTTCGACGCCGCGAGGGCGGCCGCTTCGGTCACGCGCGCGAGCTCGAGCGCGAGGTTGCGGTCGGGTCTGGTTCCCGGCCTGTCCGTTGGGTTCATGGGCGTCATCGAATCACATCCTTCGGGTCACGCGTCGAGTGGACGCACGCCGGTCAGGTGGCGCTGGGCGAGCGCGCGGTAGGCGGGCGGGTTCATCTGGACCCAGAACTCCGAGGCGGTCCCGGTGATCGGGCCTTTGACGGCGGCCGGAACGCCGGCCGCCAGCATGCCGTCTGGGATCGTGTCGTTGGGCTTCACAACGGCGCCGGCTGCGATCATCGCGCGGGCGCCGACCCGCGCCCCGTCGAGGATGGTCGCGCCGTTGGCGATGAGGCATTCCTCGCCGAGGACCGCTCCGTGCACGACGCACAGATGCGCCACCGTCGCTCCGCGGCCGACCTCGATCGCCATCTCGGGCGGCGAGTGCAAGATCGATCCGTCCTGGATGTTCGCGCCGGCTCGGATCACCACCGGCGCGTAGTCGGCGCGCACGACCGCGCCGTACCAAACGGAGGCCTCCTCCTCGATCGTGACGTCGCCGACGATCGTCGCGGTGGGAGCGACGAACGCGGTGGGATGGATCGTCGGACGCTTGCCCTCGAACTCGAACAACGGCATCGGTGACCTCCCGCGTGACGGCTTGGCGCCGGAAGGGTACGGGGATACGCTCGGCGCCGCCATGTCCGCCGACCTCGAAGGTGTCGTCGATCAGATCCCGCCGGGCCACGGCGCGATCGGACTGCTGTCATCCGACGAGTTCATGCCGGTGGCCGAGCCCTTCGACCGTGCCCTGCTCGAGGTCACCGGCCCGCGCGTCGCGCTCATCCTCGCCGCGCACCCACCCGGCGCTCCGCACAGCGCGCGGCTCGGACTCGCGCACTATCGGCGCCTCGGCGCCGATCCGGTCATCCTCGACGTGCTCCACCGGAAGGACGCGCGCGCGGAGGCCTTGCCCGCGTTCGACGTCTTGTTCCTCGCCGGCGGGGATCCGAACGCGTTGCTCACATGCCTCGGCGACACGCCGCTCTGGGACGAGGCGCTTCGTCGTTGGGCCGGCGGCGCGTCGCTCGCGGGCTCGAGCGCCGGTGCGATGGCGCTGTGCCGGCACTCGCTCGTCCCGCAGCCGGGCGACCGGCGGCCGACCCGGTGGACGAACGGCCTCGGCCCGATCGAGCGGTTCGCGCTCGCCGTTCACGCGAAGGGCGCGCCGAAGCAGTGGCTGGCCGCGATCACGGCGGAAGCGCCGGTGCCGGTGGTCGCGCTGGACGACGGGGTTGGCCTGGTGCTGCGAGCGGATGCGTCCGTTACGGCGGCCGGCGAGGGGAGAGCGCGGGTCGTGGAGCGTGGCGCTAGCTGAGGAGCGCGTTGGTGAGGTCGCGCACCTCCGGAACGTCGATGGGGCCGACCACGCGCTCGGTGATCGTGCCGTCCGGCTTGATCCAGTAGGTGATCGGCTCCTCGGAGAGCCCCCACGCCGCGGCCGCCGGCGCGAGCAATTGCCGTTGAACGGTGTCGGCCTTGTCGTCCTTGTAGACCTCGACGTGGACGAAGTTCACGCGGTCGGCGAGCTCCGCGCCCACCGTCTGGATCACGTCGACGACCGGGCCGCAGACGCGGCTGGTGCAGAACTTCGGCGTCCCGATGTTGAGCACGGTCGGCTTACCGTTCGCGAGCGCGACATCGAGCGAGATGCGGTGCATCGAGCACGGCGACGCTTCGCCCTTGGAGTCGACCCGGGTGCAGTAAGGCTCGACGCCCCTGTGATCGTCGACCGTCGGTGTCGGCACGGCGATCGCCTTGGCGCCGGGCGCGGGCCCGGAAACGCGCTGGACCGCCTCGAATGTTGCCTCACCGTAGAGCTTGCGGCCGCCATCGTTGGCGGTGACAAAAACCTGCCACTGCCCGGCTTGGTCGAAGTTGAAGCGTCCGACGTACACACCCTTCTCGCCCAAGCCTTCGCCGTGGTAGCTGACTTCAACGGGGCCCCTTGCTCTCGTTCCGGCTTGCCCGTACCAAGCGCGCGGGGATCCCCCACTAGATCGAGCCCCTTCGCTGCTGATCAAAGCGAACGGAACGCGCGCATCGGAACGGACGAGAACCTGGAGATTTGCCTGGATCACCTGAATGCGAGTGGCTCGTTCAGCCTCCGCCTGGCTGATGAGCGATTCGATCGTGCCACCTGTAGGGGACGGCTCGTCGTCCCCGCCGCACGACGTCGCCAGCCCGACGAACGCGAGGCCGCTCACGGCGAGGAAAGTCCTACGATCGAGCTCGGGCATCGAGGCGCATCCTATCGGCGCCCCCGGCCGACCGCTCGCGCGCTATTCCGAGTAGCGGACCGCCTCGGCGGGTGGGAGCCGGGACGCGCGCCACGCAGGTCCGAGCGTCACCAGCAGGACGGCGACGTACACGATCCCGAGGATGCCTCCGATGCTCGCCCAGTCGACCCCGAATCCCGGCTTCGAGTCCTGTTGCCGGTAGAAGAGGTATCCCATCGTCAGCCCGACCACCATCCCCACGAAGACGCCGATCGTCGCCGTGACGGCCGATTCGGTCATCAGGCCCGCCATCACGGCACGCCGTTTGTAACCGATCGCGCGGAGAACGCCGATGACGTGCCGCCGCTCGGTCACCACGCGCAGCGCGACGATGCCGAGCGACAAGATCCCGATGATCAACCCCATGCGCATCAGGACATCGATCGTGGAGAAGAAGGCTCGGTTGGCACGGTCGGCCTGGTCGAGCAGCGCCTGCACCGAGTCGGCGTCGACACCGGTCTCGAACAACTCGCTCTCGATCTGGCGCGCGACGGGCAGGGCCGCGTCTTGACGCTTCAGGTCGAGGAGCATCGTCGCGCCCAGCTGCGTATCCGCGAACGGGATGAACGCCTGTGCGGTGCCGATCACCCCGTCGATGAGACCGAACGACTGGAAGCCGACGACGGTGTAGGTGACGGGTCCGTCCTTCCCGTCGAGGGTCAGCTTCTCACCCGGCACCCCGAAGTTCGTGATGATCTTCGTGGGATCGGTCGCGACCGCCTGCCACGCCTGTCGGTCGGTGTCGTACGCGTCGTCGAGTTGTTCGAGCTTGAGCGGCGGGTCGGCGGCCACGGTTGGGGGAACCTCGAACAGCGGCAGGAACATCCGCTCCGAGTTGGAGAAGTCGTCGCCGGTCGATGCGACCGAGCCGATGTAGCCACGCGTCGGCAGCGTGATCGAGCGCGTGGTCTGCGCGAGGACCGAGTCGGGGATGTCGATCCGGGGCGAGCCCACGTTGAGGACGCGCACGTCGTACCCGTTCCCGAACCGATCGTACGCCGGACGGAAGATGATGAAGAAGACCGCGAACATCGCCAGCATCCCGATGATCACCGCGAATACGCCCGTCGTGAGCCCGGTGCGCATCGGCCTCCGTGAGAGGTAGGCGAGCGGGGGTCGAAGGATCGCGCGGAGTCCCGCGAACGCCCTGCCGAGCACCCCGACGATCGTCTCCGCGATGTGCAGGTTCCCCGAGGTCAGGATCGTGAGCCCGAAGACGGCGCTCAGCATGGCGAACACGAATACGCCGAAGAACTCTTCGACGTCGGCGTTCGGATCCTGGCCGGCGACCTGCGAGAACGACCAGCCGGCGAGCGCGAGCCCGAACAGCGTGGCATGTGCACGAGGCGACAGCCGACCGCGCATGAGCGACGACGCCACCAGGATCACGGCCAGCCCGCCGATCATGCGCGGGAAGGCTTCCCCGCCCACGATCCCGGCGACGCCGAGCAATGTGAGGAGGCTCAGAAACACGGCGCGTGTGATCCTCAACCAGCGAGGGCGCTCTCCGCGTGGCGGCTCGGGAAGGTTGCGGATCGCCGCGGTGATGGTCATACGGGAGGTGCGCCACGAAGCGAACGTGATGACGACCAGCGTCAGCACCGAGCCGATCGCGAACCCCGTGAGAACCGTCGCCGGCTTGAGCACGAAGAAGAACTGGAAGTCGAAGTCCTCGCCCGCGAACTCGGCGAACGCGCGGCCGAACCGCGATGCCACGAGACGTCCGGCCGCGACTCCCACGGCGATGCCCACGACCCCGGCGGCGAGGCTGTAGATCGCACCCTCGATCACCGACAAGCCGACGAGCCGCCGTCGTTTCAACCCGAGGGCGCGCAGGACGCCCATCCGCGAACGGCGTTCCTCGGCGAGCATGCCGATGATGTTCACGACCAGCGCAGCGCCGACCGCCACCACGAGCGAGCTCATCCCGACGAGCATCGCCCGGATGAATGTTGTGAATCCCTCGGCGTTCTTCGCCTCGGCGCGCTTGGCGTCGCTTACCTCGAGCGGGACCGGAGCATCGATCCGGGCCACGGCGCTCTGCACCGCAGAGAGCGTATTGGGGGCCGCATCGAGGCTATCGCGGATCCCTCCGAGCGCGGACACGCGGATGATGTTGATGCCCTCGACCCCGGCGATCCGCTGCGCCGTCGGAAGCGGCGCGAAGACTGCCGCGCCGAGCGTGTAGGCGCCGGGACCTTCCTGTCGCGCGATCCCCGCGATGCGGAGCTCGATCGGCTGGGTTCCCTCCGCGACCTCGAGCGTGAACCGCATGCGGTCGCCGGCGCGCGCATCGATCTTCTCCGCCAGGACGCGCGACACGAGGACCTCGCCGAGAGCCAGATCCTCGCCTGTGGTCGAACCGCCCTCGACCAAGTCGTAGGCGCCGAACGGCGCTTGCCGGGCGGGGTCGAAGCCGACGAGCACGACACGAGACGTTCCCTGCCGGCGGTCGAGGTCTGCCGCGGATCCGATGAGCTCGAGTCCGCCGGCCACACCGTCGGACGTACGCGTCACCTCAGGATCGGAGGCGAGGCGGTCCGCGATCTCCTTTTGAAAGAAGCGGTTCGATGCGCTGACGGTGATGTCGACGTGGCCCCAGTTGCGGTACGCGAACGAGTCCACCGCAGAATCGCCGACCGAGTCGCTTGCGACGAGCGCGGCGGTGATGGTCGCCGTGCCCACCATCAGTCCCGCGACGACGAGCGCGGTCTGCCCGCGACGGCGGACCGCCTCGCGGACGGCCAGCTTCCGGAGCAGCGGCCTGCGCCACGCGAACAACGTGATCAGGCCGTAGGCGATCGCGAACAGGACCAGGACCGGCATCATCGCGTGTCGCTCTCGATCAAGCCGTCGCGCATCGCGATGGTCCGCGAAGCCTGCGCGGCGATCCGCTGATCGTGCGTCACCATGACGATCGTCTGGCCGTCTCGGTTGAGCGAGCGGAAGAGCTCCATCACCGAAGCCGACGATTCCGAGTCGAGGTTGCCGGTCGGCTCGTCCGCCCAAACCACCGCGGGTTTGTGAACGAGCGCCCGGGCTACCGCAACGCGCTGCTGCTCGCCGCCGGAGAGCTGATCGGGGCGGTGGTCGGCGCGCGGGGCGAGCCCGACCTGCTCGAGCGTTTCGAGCGCGCGCTTGCGTGCCTCTCGCGCACCGGTGCCGATGAGGAGCAGCGGGATCTCGACGTTCTCCACCGCGGACAAAACCGGAAGGAGGTTGAAGGCTTGGAATACGAAGCCCATCGATCGGGCGCGGAACTCCGTTCGCGGATCGTCTTTCATCGAAGCGAGATCGGTGCCGTCGATGAGGATCTCACCCTCGTCGATGCGCTCGAGCCCCGACAGGCAGTTGAGGAGCGTGGTCTTGCCGGAACCGGAAGGCCCGACGATCGCGACCATCTCACCCCGGGTCACGTCCAGATCGATCTTGCGGAGGGCTTCGACTTCGGCCCCGCTTCGGTACACCTTGCGCACGCCTGTGGCACGAACGATGGCGTCCACGATCGGATCTCCCCCTGGTCGCTCGACTTTCCCGCGCCGCCTCCCAGAGGGGAGCGGCGGCCCCAGGCTAGGCGCAAACGGGATGACACCGCGAGCCGGAAAACACCTCTTCCGGACGCGCGCTTGCTCCCCCTTGACGGCTCGCTCGCGCCGGGCGTATCGTGAACCTCTCACTCGAACATACGTTCGAGTCATGATAGGGGACGAGCCTGCGGCCCAGGCCTACTTACGAGGTCCGTCGCGGCGTCCCCGGGTGGCGAGATGTCGAAACGCTACGAGGAACCCGCCGACGTCGAAGCGCCCGAGGGAACGATCGAGGCGTTCTGGTGGCGCGGCAAGCGCTACTACGTCCGGCAGGTTCTGTGTCGCTGGCGCGAGGCGACGGGGTGGTGGGAACCCACGGGAGACGTGGCGCAGCCGTGGGCGAGAGGAGACGCGCGCGAGATCTGGCGCGTCGACGCACAATCTGAAAATAAGGGTGTGCCGCCGGGCACGTACGAGCTGAGCCACGATCTCCGCAAAGGCACGTGGAGCCTCTTCCGCGTATGGGACTGACGCGTTGTGCGCGCCGCCGGAAAAACAAGAGGAGCGGGTGTCCCCGCTCCTCCTTCATGCCCGTGGTGTATCGGACACGCGACTCTGACTAAGCACGTCTATCCTCGCTCGCGGAAGGCTACTGGTCAAGTGCCGGATGGCGGGACGGTTATCTCTGGTTGGCCGTCCCGGCGGGGGTCCCTCCTCGATAGGAGGGGTGGGCCCGGGCGGATTCGAACCGCCACCTCGAACTTAGTCAGAGTCGTGTGCTGTCCTTTACACCACGGGCCCACCGCCTCAGCGACCGTATCGGCTCAACGTGTGCTAGCAAGTTCGCGTGAATCGCGATGAAGGGCGCGCGGTTCGCGCATCTGTCGGTCCGGACGACCTACTCGCTGCGCGAGGGTGCGATCCGGCCCCAAGAGCTCGCCGCGGCCGCGCGCCACCTCGGCATGGACGCGGTCGCGATCACCGACACGAACGGCCTCTACGGCGCGGTCCGGTTCGCGCAAGCGTGCGGGATCGCCGGCGTGAAGCCGATCTTCGGGACGCGCCTTACCGTCGAAACCGCGCAACCGGGTAACCGACAGACGGTCACGCTCCTCGCGCGGACGCAGGACGGGTACACGAACCTGTGCCGGATCCTCACCGCGGCGCACATGCGCGGCGAGCGCGGCGACCCATGCGACTCCTTCGAAGACATCGCCGAGCACGCTGCCGGCCTGTTCGCGATGCTCGGCCCCGATTCGGAAGCCGGCCGCCTCGCCATCGCGGGGCGCCTCGACGACGCCGACACGGCCACGCGCCCCTGGCTCGAGGTGTTCGGGCGACTCCTCTCTATAGAGGTGCGCAACTGGCTCGAGCCGGGCTCGGGGCTCGAGGTGCAGCGTCTGCTCCATCTCGCCGACGCCCGCCGCATCCCGGCGGTGGCGACCAACGGCGCGCGAACGCTCGCGCCGGCCGACGCGTTCCTCGCCGACACACTCGACGCGATGCGCAAGCTCGTGCCGCTCGCCGCGCATCATCGCGACAACACCAACGCCGAGGCCTACCTGAAATCCCCGCGGGAGATGACGGTCCTCTTCCGAAGTCGTCCGGACGTGATCGCGAACGCCGCACGGATCGCCGAGTCGTGCGAAGCCGACATCGGCCTCGGGCAGCTCCATCTCCCGCACTACCCGCTCCCGCGCGGCGTCTCCGCGAACTCGTTGCTCGCGCGGCGCTGCTGGGACGGCGTCGCCCGCCGCGGCCTGGAGCCGGACAAGGTGCTGCGCGACCGGATCGACTCCGAACTCGCGATGATCGCGAAGCTCGGCTTCGCCGGCTACTTCTTGACCGTCGCCGACATCGTCGAGCGCATCAAAGCCAAACGCATCCGGGTCGCGTGCCGTGGCTCGGCGGCGGGGAGCCTCGTCTGTTACCTCACCGGCGTCAGCGAGGTCGACCCGCTCGAGCATCACTTGCTCTTCGAGCGCTTCGTGAACCCATACCGCAACGAGCTGCCCGACGTGGACCTCGACGTCGAGAGCGCCCGCCGAGAGGACGTCTACACCGACATCCTTTCCTCGTTCACCGAGAACCAGGTCGCGTGCGTCGCGATGGTCGACACCTACCGCGCGCGCGGCGCGATCCGCGAGGTCGGCAAGGCGCTCGGCTACCCCGAGGGCGAGGTCGACCTCGTTGCGAAGTCCTTCCCGCACACCAACGCCGGCGAGATCCGCGCCGCACTCGAGCATCTCCCGGAGCTGAAACGCACGAGCCTCGCTCGTGGGCAGCTGGATCTGCTGTTCTCGGTCGCCGAGCGCCTCGACTCGTTCCCGCGCCACATGGCGCTGCATCCCTCGGGGATACTCATCGCGCCCGACGACCTCGTGACGCGTTCGCCGCTCGAGCGATCGGCGAACGGTTTCCGGATGATCCAGTTCGACAAGCACGACGTCGAGGCGCTCGGCCTCCTCAAGCTCGACGTGATCGGTATCCGGATGCTCTCCACGATGACGCATGCGATAGGCGAGATCGAGCGCACGACGGGGGAGCGCGTCGACCTCGATCAGATCCCGCGCGACGACGACGGCACCTTCGCGCTGATCCGCGCCTCGCGTACGCTCGGCTGCTTCCAGATCGAATCTCCGGGCCAGCGTGAGCTGCTCGGCAAGTTCCAGCCGACGTGGTGGCGAGACCTGATCATCGACATCTCGCTGTTCCGGCCGGGTCCCGTCCAAAGCGACATGATCGGCCCGTACCTGAACCGCCGGCACGGCTTCGCCAACCCCGTCTACTCCCACCCGGCCATGCGCGCCTTCCTGCAGGAGTCGTTCGGCGTGATCGTCTTCCACGAGCAAGTGATGCTCGCGATCTCCGCCGTCACCGGCGTCGACCTTGGATACGCAGACCAGGTTCGCCGCGAGCTCTCCGACGAGGACAAGATCGATGCCATCAAAGACTGGTTCTACGAGCGCGGCCTCGAGCGCGGCTGGCTTCGCAACGAGATCGATCCGGTCTGGCACGAGGTCGCCTCCTTCGCGGCGTTCGGGTTCTGCAAGGCGCACGCGGCAGCCTTCGCGGTCCCGACGTACCAATCCGCCTGGCTCAAGGCGAACCATCCGGCGGCCTTCTACGCGGGGGTACTCACGCACGAGCCGGGGATGTATCCGCGTAGGGCGATCCTCGACGACGCACGGCACGAGCAGGTGCCGATCTTGCCGCTCGACATCAACGCCAGCGCGCGAGAGTACACCGTCGAGTACAGCGCAGCGCCCGACCACGAGCTGAGCGTGCGGATCGGGTTCATGCACGTCGACGGGATCTCGGCGGGGGAGATCGAGTCGATCTTGAGCAACCGGACCCGGCCGTACGGCGGTCTGGTCGATCTGTGCCGGCGGACGAAGCTTTCGAGGCCGACGGTGGAGAACCTCATCCATGTGGGGGCGCTCGATGGGTTCGGAGGGCGGCGGGATCTGCTCCTTCAGGTGAAGGACTTGTGGGAGAAGGCGGCGCCCAAGCCGGAGAAGACTCAGGTGGAGTTCGCAGTGGAGGAGCCGTTCCTCTCCTTCGGGTTGCGGCCGTACTCGGAGGCGGAGCGGGTGCGGGCGGAGCTCGAGGTCACCGGGCTCGACGTCAGCCGGCATGTGGTGTCCTTCTACGATCGGTTGATCGAGCGGCTCGGGGTGACGCGAGCCGCCGACGTGCGGGGGCGGCGGCAGGGGGCGCGGGTTATGGTCGCCGGAGTGAAGGTGGCATCGCAGACACCGGCTGTTCGATCCGGGCAGCGGATCATCTTCCTGACGCTCGACGACGCGACCGGGCTCGTCGACGTCACGGTGTTCGAGAGCGTGCAGGAGCACTGCGCATGGACGATCTTCCACTCGTGGCTGATCGTCGCGCGGGGCACGCTGCACAAGACCGGCGCGCGCGGCGTGTCGATCAACTGCGAGCGCGCCTGGGACCTCGCGGCCTTGGCGCGGGCGGAGCGGGATGGCACGCTCGACGTCCCCGCGTTGTGGGAGGAGGGCGTGGCGGAGATCGAGGCCTACGAGCGCGAACGGCGTCGCCTCGCCCGGGAGCAGAAACGGGCCCCGTTGTCGCCGGCACGGCCGCGCCCCGCGGCCGTGCGCCCGCTGCCGACCCGTGCGCCCACCGAGGACGCTCCGCGGAAGCTGTGGCATGCGAGCTCAGGATCCGCCGGAGCCTAGGAGCCTGATGGTCCCGGACGAGCCGATCCTCCACGTCGATATGGATGCCTTCTACGCATCCGTCGAGGAACGGGACGATCCGACCCTTGCCGGCAAGCCGATCGCCGTCGGTGCAGCCGGCCCTCGTGGGGTGGTGATGAGCGCCTCGTACCAGGCTCGCGCGTTCGGGGTTCGCTCCGCGATGCCCAGCGTCCGCGCGCGCCGCCTGTGTCCAGATCTGGTGTTCGTGCCGCCGGACTTCGAGCGATACAAGGCGGAGTCCGATCGCGTGATGGCCCTGCTCGGTTCCTTCACGCCGCTCGTGGAGCCGGTCTCGCTCGACGAGGCGTTCCTCGACGTCACGGGAGCAGGCCGGATGTTCGGCTCACCCGAGGAGATCGCCCATCGGATCAAGGAACGCGTCCGGAGCGAGCGGCACCTGGACTGCTCCGTCGGCGTCGCGCCGAACAAGCTCCTCGCCAAGCTGGCGAGCGCGCACGCGAAGCCCAGTGGGGTCGTCGTCGTTCCCGCCGGCGGGATCCGCGCGTTCCTCGACCCGCTCCCGGTTCAGGATCTCTGGGGCGTAGGCGAGCAAACCGCTGCGTCGCTCGACCGGCTCGGCGTGCGAACCGTGGCGGACCTGCTCGCACTGCCCGCAGGCGTCCTGGCGCGTGCGCTCGGCCCGGGGCCGGCCGCCCACTTCCAGGACCTGGCCCGCGGCGTCGACGACCGCTCCGTCGTCCCGCACGAGCCTGCCAAGCAGGTCTCGGCCGAGGAGACCTTCGATCGCGACCTGGACGCCCTCGCGGACATCAAGCGGGAGATCCTGCGACTCGCAGAACGGGTTGCCGGCCGTCTTCGCGCCGCCGGGCTGTCCGCGCGCACCGTCACGCTCAAGGTCCGCTTCGCCAACTTCAGCACCATCACGCGCTCGCGGACCCTCGAGACGCCGACGGACGCGGCCGCGAAGCTCTTTGCGACGGCGCACGACCTCTACGGACGGCTCTCCCTGGCGCGGCCGCGCATCCGACTCCTCGGGGTTGCGGCCACGGGGCTCGTCTCCGGCGGGATATCGGAGCAGCTTCGGATGGGAGAGCGGCCCGACCGCTGGCGCACCGCGGACCGTGCGATGGATACGCTACGCAGGCGATTCGGCGGCGACGCCGTCGATCGCGCTGCACTCGCAGAACGCAAGCCGGTCCACGGTCGCCCGAGCCAAGGCGACGGACCCGACCAACCCCGGAAAGGGAGGACGTCATGACGAAGGTTCTCTACGAGGTGGACGGTGCCGTTGCCCTCGTCACGATCAACCGGCCCGAGGTGCTCAACGCGATCGACCAAGACGTCTTCTTCGGGGTACGCGACGCGGCCGGGCGCGCAGAGGCCGACCCGAACGTGCGCGCGGTAGTCCTCACGGGAGAAGGGCGAGCCTTCTCCAGCGGCCTCGATACCTCGCTCTTCGCGAACGGCATCGGCGCCGGGAGTCCGCTCGCGCTCGACATCGCCGCGTTGCAGAACTGCTTCACGGTGTACGAAACGATCTCGAAACCAACGATCGCGGCCGTGGGCGGGCTCGCCTTGGGCGGCGGGATCCAGCTGGCCACGGCCTGCGACCTCCGGGTTGCCGGTGACGACGCCGAGCTCGCCGTCTACGAGATCCGGTGGGGGATCATCCCCGATCTGGGAGGCACGCAGCGTCTGCCTCGCCTCATCGGGCTCGGCAGGGCGAAAGAGCTCGTTATGACCGGAAGGAAGGTTGGAGCCGATGAGGCGCTCTCCTGGGGCTTGGTTAACCGTGTCGTTCCCAGGGAACGTTTGCTGGATGAGGCGATGGGCTGGGCCCGCGAGCTCTCCGCGGGCCCTCCGCTGGCCGTCGCGGCGGCCAAGCGTCTCGCGACCGGCGCTTTCGACGTGCCGCTGATCGCCGGCCTCGAGCGGGAGGCCATGATCAACCGGCGGCTGCTAGCGTCCGAAGACTTCCGTGAAGCCGTGATGGCACGTTTCGAGAAACGTGCACCAACGTTCCGAGCGCGATGAAGTGCCTTGTCCGGCCTGGAAGGGCCACCCTATAATCGTCCCAGACGGGCTCCCAAGAGCGAATCCGAGGTAGGCATGCCGCTCTCCGACCACGAGCAAAGGATCCTGGAAGAGATAGAACGGCGTCTGGTCGCCGAGGATCCGAAATTCGCGCGCGAGGTTGGTGCCGGCGTCAGCGAAGGGGCGGCGCTGCGCAAGGTCAAGCGTGCCGTCGTGGGATTCGCACTCGGCTTCGCGGTTCTCATCGCAGGGTTGTTCCTTCCGGATCTTCTCGTCGTCTTTGGCATCACCGCCTTCTCAGTGATGGTCGCTTCGGCGATGGTGATCGCGTCCGGGATCAAGCAGGTCGGCCGTGAACGTCCCGAAGGTGGAAGGGGTTCAGGCTGGTTCGCGCGCATGGAAGAGCGGTGGCGCAACCGCTACGAGCGCGGCAACGACGGAACCTGACTCGATCCGCCTCGCCCATCCTTCTGCAAGGTTCCGTGTTCCAAACTTTTTTGAAAGAAACTTCACGCACGTCTTGCAGGTAATGGGTCACGTGCTTTAGAAATGACACCTACGCTTCGCCTTCCCCCGCAACGCCGGCCCGCCCGATCTCGCATTGGAGTCACCTTGATGGAAGGTTTCACCTCGCTCCAAGCATCACGCTTCACCGGCACAACGGGGAACCAGCTTCGTTACTGGGACAAGATCGGGCTCGTGAAGCCCGGTGTCCAAGCTACAGGGGGACGCCCGGGAGTGCGCCGGGTCTACTCGTTCCGCGATCTCATCGCGCTCAAAGTCGTCAAGTCGCTACTGGACGGCGGCATGTCCCTTCAACGCGTTCGTCGGGCGTACGGTTGGCTGCGCGAGAACGTGAACCTCGACGAGCACCTGTCGAGCGTGAAGCTCGTCACGGATGGCAAGAGCATCTTCAAGATCCTGAAGGGCGAAGGAGACATCCTCGACGCCCTGCGGCAGGGTCAGATGGCGTTCTTCGTGGCGATCGACCAGCTCGCCGGGGAGGTAGGGACCGGCGTCTCCGAGTTCCTGCGCGACCGAGACCAGTTCGTTCGAACGCTTCGGGCGGTCGAGCATGAGCTGGAACTGGAGACGACTCCCAGGCGACGGCAGCGTAAGCGCGCGTCCGGCTGACGCGACCCGCTACGGTTCGATCCGAGCCGCCCGCATGCGGCTCCACGGCGCCCCACCGCCTTCGGGGTCCGTTCGCCACCAGGCCCATCCGACCCGGCCGAGCACCCTCGCGCGCCGAGGCAGGCCCGTCGAGATCGAGCGCCGGGCATCGCGGGAGAGTTTCGCGGCCGCGGCGGGCTCGATCCCGTTGAGCGGGGCGTAGACCGCGTCCGTGCCGATGCGGGCGAGCCCGTCGAGCGACGAGCCCGCATCCGAGGAAGCGTTTGCCAGGCGCCGGGCGTGCTCCATCGGTGTCTCGCCGGGTCCCCGACCCAGCCCGACCGTGGCGCACCAGTCGAGGAAGTCGAGATAGCGAGCCGAGACCTTGTCTTCCGCCGTCCCCGCCCGGCGGTAACGAACGACCCTCCGGGCGCGAGCTGCGATCGGGAGGGCGAACAGGGCTAGGATCAGGAGAACGCCGGCGAGGGTTCCGACCTGGATGAGGCGCCTGCCCCCGGACACCCCGGAGCCCGCGCCGGGAGTCTCGTCGAACCGCTCTGCGCCCGGGGCCGACGGCGACGCACTCGCATCGGGGCTTTCCTCGGCTGACGGAGTGGGTGAGGTCGCAGGGTTCGAGGGCGCCGACGCGGGTGTCGTGTAGCGGGGCACGAGCATGCCGTCGCTGCGTGGGGTCGGCTCGAACGTGACCCACCCGAACCCCGACATCCAGATCTCGACCCACGCGTGGGCCTGCCGGCTCGTGACGTCGTACTCGTCCGGCTGCACGCCGGTGGTCCCGACGGCGAAACCGATCGCCACCCGCGAAGGCAGGCCGAGCGTGCGGGCCATGACCGCCATGGCCGTCGCGAACTGCTCGCAGTAGCCGCGCCGGATGTCCACCAGGAACGACTCGATGTCGTCGATGTTGTGGGCGAGGGCGACGTCCTCGTCGTAGGCGAAGGTCCGGAGGTGATCCTGGAGGGCGACCGCCTGGCGGAACGGCGACCCATCGCGTGCGTCGGCCCGCTCCACGATCTGTTCGGCGATCCCCTGAACTCGAGCGATCTCGGCGGTGGGCGGGAGCAATAGGTATCGGGCCAACGCAGCCTCCGAGGTCCGCGGCGCGCGATCGAGCTCCTCGAACGACATCGTCGGAATGCGACTCCTGACCGAGTAGTCGGTGCCGCCCCGCATGTCGTTCGAGATGATCACGGTGCGGGTCGTCGGGTCGGCGCCAACCCCACGAAGCCCCTCGACCCTGACCGGCTCGAACGCAGCAGGTACCCACGGGCCCGACAGGTTGTGGATCTCGAACTGCTGCGTGACCAGCGTGCTGCGCGGCGAGGTGCCTTGCGCGGCGATCTGTCTCTCGCCGAGCTTGAGCTCCGGACGCTGAGGGCCGGAGGTCCATGTCGTCCCATCGAATCGGTCCAGCGCGGTTAGCCGCCAGTAGCTCGCGATCCTTGAGCGCACCGTCATCACCTCGGTTAGCGCACGGCTGTTGAGCTGAGGTCGGATCGACACCAGCGGGTTCAGCGCCACCCGATCGCCGCCTCCGGTCGCGCCGCGCAAACCCGGCGGCGCGCTGAAGCCCGGAAGGATCGGTGTTCCCACCACGGCGACGAGGATCGCGATGACGCCGATGCGCGCGGCGAGGCCCGGCCGCCAGCCGGGTGAGCCGAGACCCACCACCCGGCCCCAACGGCTGAGTCGGAACCGCTCGTCGCTGAAGAGGACCCACATCGCTCCGGCGAGATACGCGCCGGCGTCGAACCAACGGCGGTCGCCCTCCAATATGGTCCCCGGCAAGACGAACAGCGGGACCGTCACGCCGATCGCGAGCATCGGGTGTCGGAGCTTGTTCGCCGCGTCGTCGGCCAGCCAGGCGGTCGCCCATATCGCGAACGCCGCCAAGACGAGGAAAGACGTGGTCGCGGGGACCGGAGCTGCGTCGGTCTGCGACCGCCGAAGTCCCTCGGCGGCTGCGTTCCAGATCAAGGAGAGCGATTCAGGCGTCGGGAAAGGTCCTACCAGCGAATCGCGGAAGAACGCCAGCGACGAGAACCAAAGGAACGCGACGAAGGAAGCGAGTGCAGCGATCAACGCCGGCGCTCGGAACCGCCGCAGTCCCCACGCGACCGCGGTACTTCCCGCCGAGGCCGCGATCGCGACCGCGCCGATCTCGCTCGTCCGGAAGAGCCGGCCGAGCGGGAGCGACGCCGCGCCGACGAGCGCGGCGACGCCGAGCTCCGAAGGGAGCCCGGTGCGACGATCAGGGTCTGCCATACGTCCCGGTACCTGTCTCGTGCGCCGGCCGAACGCACACGCCAGCCGGCACGGATGAGCGCACCTTCAGCCGCCGCCAGTTTCTGGTCGGCTTCCGCGCGTGTGCGCGGTGCGATGGTTCCGAACGAGTCCACGTCGACGATCACGGCCCCGCACCACCGGTAAACGGAACGGAGTCGTCCCAGCGCGGCGACCTCCTCCGGCGTCGGCGGTGGGAGGATCGCGATGAGTGCGCCTTCAGCGCCCGGCCGCCGTCCGACGCGGCGCAGCGCCGGCAACAAGGTGCGGACCCCGGACGGCTGCATCACGGCGAGGACCTCGAGCAGCGCCTCGGTCCCGTTCCGTCCCGAACGCGCGACGATCGGTTCGCGCTCCTCGGTGGAGAGCCGCAACCCGAACCCGAGCCGGCCGAGATGCCAGACGGTGGATGCCGTCGCCGAGACGGCCCACTCGATGCTGGCCTCGGCGCCGAACCCCCGGTGCGCGGTGGCTCGCGCGTCGAGGAAAACGGTGGCTCGCGGGAAGAAGCGCGCCTCGTCCTGACGGATCATCAGTTGGCCGGTCCGCGCGACCGACTTCCAGTGGATCTTCCTCAGATCGTCACCGGACTCGTACTCGCGGACCGCGTAGAACTCGTCTCCCGCCGGCGCGAGGCGATACACGGCAGATGGTCCCTTGCCGGCGCGATCGGCCGGCGGTCCCCCGGTGCCGAGCCGCTCGACCCGCGGATAAACGAGGACGTCTTCCGCCACCGCCAGCGTCGCGGAAGCCTCGGCGAGGCCGAACGGGTCGACGACTCGCGCGTGCAAGGGTCCGACGGAGTAGCGGCCCCGAGCCGTCGGGTGTCGCTCGACGACGATGGTCTCGCGGCGTCCGGGCGGGAGCGAGGCCAGAGAGAAACGACCCGGCCCGCCCAGTGCGGGCGGAGCCTGATCCTCGAGAAGCATCGGCGGGCTGGGCATCCCCCCGAGGTTGCGGACGCTGAACTGGATCGCGAGGCGGCCGCCGGAGAACAGACGTTTCGGTGTAACCGCACGGGAGAAACCGATCCGGTAACGCGCCCACCGCACCGCGATCGCGGAGAGGCCCGGCAGCACGCCCGCCGCCATCGCAACGGAGAACAGCTCATCCACGGAGAGCGCTCGAGCGACAAGGTAGAGTCCGATCGCACCGAACATCAGCGCCCGGCCGCGGCGCGTCGGCATCTCTAGCCTCGGATCGGGATCGCGACCTGTTCCACGAGGTCGTCCACGACGTCGACGGGTGTCCTTCCGCTCATGTCGGCCTCGGGAGAGACGATCAGCCGATGGGGGATGACGGCCGAGGCGAGCGCTTTGACGTCATCGGGTATGACGTAATCCCGTCCCTCGGACGCCGCGTAGGCGCGACAGGCGCGGAGCAGAGCCAGGGATGCGCGCGGACTCGCGCCGAGGGAGAGCTCCGAGGTGTGTCGGGTCGAGGCGATCAGTTCGACGATGTACGAGTTCAGGGTCTCCGCCACGTGAACCTGTTTGGCGGCCTCGATCATGGCGAGGATCGTTCGAGCGTTCGCCACGGCTTCGATCTCATCGAGGGCCGAGTGCTGCCCGTGGCGGTGGAGCACCTCGATCTCGGACTGCGAGTTCGGATAGCCGATCGAAAGGCGCATGAGGAACCGGTCGAGCTGGGCGACCGGCAGGGGATAGGTGCCCTCGTGCTCGACGGGATTCTGGGTCGCCATCACGATGAACGGTTCGGGGAGCACGTGAGTGACCCCGTCGACGGTCACCTGCTTTTCCTCCATGGCTTCGAGGAGCGACGACTGCGTCTTCGGCGAGGCCCGGTTCACCTCGTCACCGAGCACGACGTTCGCGAACACCGCTCCCTGGCGGAACTCGAAATCGCCGTGTTCCTGGTCGAAGACGCTGACCCCGGTGACGTCGGTCGGAAGGAGGTCGGGCGTGAATTGGATGCGGCGCCATGTGCATCCGATCGTTTTCGCGATCGATTTCGCGAGGAGGGTCTTGCCCACGCCCGGCACATCCTCGATCAGGAGGTGGCCCTCGGCGAAAAGGCACACGAGCGCGAGCCGGATCTGCTGTGACTTGCCCTGGATGACTTGTTCGATGTTGGCCTGGAGGCGTTCGAACGAAGCCGCGAAATCGCCGTTCGAACGGCCGGACTTGCGTGGCGGCACAGGCTCCTCCGCGAGACGGGTGGCGGCCATCGTAGCAGCCCCTTTCAGGCGTCGACACGGCCCTTGCGGGCAGTAGTACGGACGTCGCAGCGGTGAGGTTTGTTCCGGACCCCAACCGGCATCAGGCAATCCCGGGAGGGGCGCGGGGACGTATCCCAAAACGGAGGCCGCGCCGTTTTCGCGCCTCAGCGCGTCCCGCATAGGATTGGGTGTCCGATTCCGCCGGGCCCGGTGTGGGGCTGAGCGGTCCGTGGGAGGTGGGGGAACGTGAAGCATCCGCGCATGCTCGTGCGCATCCCGGCTGTGTTCGCCGTGCTCGCGCTGGTCGCGACGGCGTGCGGGGGTGACGAGGAGCCGGGAGGCGGTGGGAAGAAAGGCGGGTCGTTCGTGTTCGGAGCGTCTGCCGATCCGGTGAGTCTCGACGGCGCGAAAGTGTCGGACGGCGAATCGATCCGAGTCATCTACCAGATGTTCGAAGGCCTTGTTCGTGTGAAGGATGGCGGCTTCGAGCCGGAACCCTCTCTGGCGACGTCGTGGAAGCCGTCGGCCGACGGCACCTCCTGGACCTTCGATCTCCGCAAGGGCGTGAAGTTCCACGATGGTACCGATTTCAATGCCGACGCGGTATGCGCGAACTTCAATCGGTGGTTCAACTTCCGCGGGTTGCTCGCCACTGAATCGGTGGCGTACTACTGGACGTCGGTCTTCGGCACGTTCAGTGACAAGGCCTCGGATAGCCTGTACAAGTCGTGCACGGCAACGGATGCCGACACCGCGGTGATCAATCTCACGACGCCGTCGTCTTCGTTCATCGCCGGCCTGACCCTTCCGTCGTTCTCGATCGCAAGCCCGACGGCGCTCCGTCAGTACGAGGCGGACAAAATCTCCGGAACGGCGGACGCTCCGAAGTTCGAGGGAAGCTACGACTTCGAGCATCCTACCGGAACGGGTCCCTTCAAATTCGAGAGCTTCCGTGCGAACGATCGGGTAACGCTCGTTCGCAACGACGACTACTGGGGCGAAGAGGCTCTGTTCGACAGGCTCATCTTCCGCACCATCGAGAAAGCGGCCGACCGGCGCGTCGCCCTCGAGACGGGCGAGATCCAGGCGTATGAGAATCCCGACCCGGGCGATCTCACCGCACTCGAAGCCGCCGGGTTCAAGCTCGCCCAGCGCGATCCGTTCAACGTGGGTTACGTCGGCTTCACTCAGAAGGTGAAGCCGTTCGATAACCTCAAGATCCGCCAAGCGATCGCACATGCCCTCAACAAGGACGCGCTCCTCAAGGCGAAGTACCCGCCGGGAGCCGTGCCGGCGACGCAGTTCGTCCCGCCCGATCTTCCCGGATGGAACGCGGACGTCACGATGTACGAGTACAGCCCCGACAAGGCGAGGCAGCTGATCGCCGACTCCGGCGTCACCACGCCGATCACCCTCGAGTTCGCCTATCCGACCGGGGTCAGCCGGGGGTACATGCCCGACCCGGCCGCGAACTTCCAGGCGTTCAAGGCCGACCTCGAGGCTGTGGGCTTCCGGGTGGTTCCTAAGACGGCACCGTGGAGTCCCGACTATCTCACCGAGGCACACGACGGCAAGTACGGGATGTACCTCCTGGGGTGGCTCGCCGACTTCGGCGACGCCGACAACTTCGTCGGCGTCTTCTTCCAGAACCCGAAGGCGGAGTTCGGGTTCACCAACCAGGCGATCTTCTCCAAGCTCGACGAGGCAGAGCGGGAGACCGAGGAGGCCAGGCGTGTGACGCTCTACAAGGAGGCCAACAAGCTGATCTCCGATCTCGTGCCGGGCGTCCCGTACGTCCACACGTCGACGTACGTGGTCCTGGCGAAGAACGTCCAAGGGTTCATCCCGAGTCCGATCAACCTCGAGCGTTATTCGATCGTCTCCTTCACATAGGAGGGATAGGCCACTGCGAGGCGGCCCC
>JBBDRM010000139.1:0-34439 GCA_040905475.1 Actinomycetota bacterium | reverse complement strand
GCCGTCCTATGATGAGCCCGTGCTGAAGTTCAGCGTTCGCCGGCTGCTCCAGCTCATCCCGATCCTGCTCGGTCTGTCCATCCTCATCTTCATCTGGATTCGAGCATTGCCCGGCAGTCCGGCCGAGGCCCTCCTCGGTGAGCGAGCGACCCAGGAGTCCGTTCGCGAAGTGCGGCGCGTGTACGGGCTCGATCGTCCGCTGCATCAGCAGTACTTCAGCTACGTGAAGCAGGTCGCGAGCGGCGATCTGGGCCAGTCGATCCGCAGCAGGCGCGCGATCACTACGGAGATCCGTGAACGATTCCCGGCAACGGTCGAGCTATCGATCGCGGCGATGATCTTCGCCGTCGGTCTCGGCATCCCGTTGGGGTTCGTCGCCGCGAAGCGGTATCGCACCTGGTTCGATCATTGGTCCTTAGGAGGATCGCTCCTCGGTATCTCCATGCCGGTGTTCTTCCTCGCGCTCATCCTGAAATTCGTGTTCGGCGTGAAGCTCGGCTGGCTGCCCACGATCGGCCGTAGCGACGTGACGGTGACGGTTCAGCATCCGACCGGCTTCTACATCCTCGACGCCATGCTAACGCTGGACCCGCGAGCCTTCTGGGACGCCGTCCGGCACCTCATCCTGCCGGCGGTCGCCTTGGGCACGATCCCGCTTGCGATAGTTACCCGGATCACCAGGGCGGCGGTGCTCGACGTGATAAACGAGGACTACGTTCGTACCGCGCGCGCGAAGGGGATGTCGCCCCGGGTCGTCGATCGTCGTCACGTGCTCAAGAATGCGATGCTGCCCATCACGACCGTGATCGGATTGCAGCTCGGGATCCTCCTGTCGGGTGCGATCCTCACCGAGACCGTCTTCGCGTGGGGCGGAATGGGTCAGTGGATGTCGCAGGCGATCTTCAATCGCGACTATCCCGTTCTCCAGGGTGGGATCCTGTTCCTGGCCGTCGTTTTCGTGGTCGTCAACCTTCTCGTAGACGTCGCCTACGCGCTGCTCGACCCGCGCATCCGGGTGAGGTGACGCTCATGAGCTTGGCGGAGGCAGAGGTTCGACAGCTCCAAGTCGAGGGCGCCGATGACGCCGTCACGCTGTGGAGCGACGCGTGGCAGAGGCTCAAGCGCAACCCGAGCGCGATCGTCGGCATCGTGCTGATCGTCATCTTCATACTCGTAGGGGTTCTCGCCCCATGGCTGGCGCCGGAACCACCCAACCTCCCGCGACTCGAGCGGATCACGCCGGGAAACTTTCCCGGACCGTCGGCGGACCATTGGTTCGGCGTGGATCAGCTCGGCAGGGACGAGCTGACCCGGGTCCTCTACGGGGCGCGGTACTCGCTCGTGATCGGTGTGGTATCCGTCGCGATCGGTGCCGCGGTCGGGATGCTGATCGGTGCCGTGGCCGGATCGCTGGGAGGATGGGTTGACAACGTCCTGATGCGATTGATGGACATGATGCTGGCCATCCCAGGCCTGCTGTTCGCGATCGCGGTCGCGGCTGCCTTAGGGCGAAGTCTTACCTCGGTGATGATCGCGATCGGCGTCGTGAACATCCCCCCGATCGCTCGCCTGTTGCGCGGCGCGATGCTGGCCGAGCGCGAACGCGATTATGTGCTCGCCCTCCGATCCGTCGGCGTGAAGCGTCGAAGGATCACCCTGAACCACATGCTCCCGAATGCGACGGCCCCGGTGATCGTTCAAGCCACGCTCGCGCTCGCGACGGCCATCATCGACGCGGCGGGGCTGGCGTTCCTCGGTCTGGGCGCTCAGGATCCCGGCATCCCCGAGTGGGGACGGATGCTGGCCGAGACGCAATCGTTCTTGCAGCACGCGCCGCACCTGGCTCTGTTCCCCGGGGCAGCCATCGTCCTTTCCGTCCTCGGCTTCAACCTGCTCGGCGACGGCCTCCGCGAAGCTCTCGACCCCAAGCTGCGGCGCTGATGGCCCTGCTCGAGGTACGAGACCTTCACGTCACGTTCCGGCGGCGCGGTCGGCGCGAGGTGAGAGCCGTGGATCGAGTCTCCTTCGACGTGGATCCCGGCGCGACGATCGGCATCGTAGGGGAGTCGGGCTGCGGTAAGAGCGTGACGTCGCTCGCGATTCTCAGCCTGCTGCCGCAGCGAGGAGTCGAAGTAACCGGGTCGGTCAAGCTCGACGGCCGCGAGCTCCTGGGCTTGCCGGATGAGGCGATGCGCGACGTCCGCGGCCGCGAGATCGCGATGATCTTCCAGGACCCAATGACCTCTCTGAACCCGGTGCTCACGATCGGCAGGCAGATCGCCGAAGTGCTCGAGAAGCATTTCGGTACCCAGCGCGGCCGGGCCATCGCAGAAGCGGCCCAGTTGCTCGACTTGGTCGGCATCCCGGCGGCACGGCAGCGCGTCGGCGAGTATCCCCATCAGCTTTCGGGCGGGATGCGGCAGCGGGCGATGATTGCGATGGCGCTCGCGTGCCAGCCCAAGCTGCTCATCGCCGACGAACCGACGACCGCCTTGGATGTCACGATCCAGGCGCAGATCCTCGGCTTGCTGCAGGCCCTTATCCGTGATCGAGGCACGGCGCTCGTGCTCATCACGCATGACCTAGGAGTCGTCGCCGGAACCTGCGAGCGCGTTCACGTCATGTATGCGGGTCGATTCGTCGAGGATGCGGACATCCGCGAGCTGTTCGCCCGTCCGCGCCACCCCTACACCGGCGGACTCCTCGCCTCAGTGCCACGGCTCGATCTTCCACGGGGAGTGCCCCTCCAACCGATCAAGGGCTCCCCGCGCGACACGATCCCGTGGGACGCCGCATGTGCGTTCGCCCCCCGCTGCGCCAACAAGATCGATCGGTGCGTCGCGGAGACTCCGGCTCTCGAAGAGGTCGAGCGCGAGCATCTTCTTCGTTGCTTCAACCCCCTGCCGTCGGCCTGGGTCGCGGCGGACCGCACGTCGGGGGAGGATCAGGCGTGAATCTGCTCGATGTTCGCGGCCTCACCGTCAACTTCCCTATGACCGAGGGGATCCTCATCGAGCGGAAAGTCGGTGCCGTTTCCGCCGTCGACGCTGTCGACCTCACGATCGAACGGGGGGAGACATTGGGGTTGGTGGGGGAGTCCGGCTGCGGCAAGAGCACGGTCGGCAAGACGATCCTGCGCCTCATCGAGCCGACGGCCGGCACGATCACGTTCGACGGTCAAGACATCACTGCTCTGACCGGCGAGCCGCTGCGTCGCATCCGACGGCGGATGCAGATGATCTTTCAGGATCCCTACTCGAGCCTCGACCCGCGGCAGAGCGTCTCGTCGCTGCTATCCGAGTCGCTCGAGGTTCACGGGATCACCCGTGGTAAAGGCGCGGATCAGCGCGTGCGCGAGCTGCTGGACGCGGTCGGGCTGCCCGTCGAGTCCGGCGGCCGCTACCCGCACGAATTCTCGGGCGGGCAGCGTCAACGAATCGGGATCGCACGCGCGCTGGCGGTCGGGCCGGATCTGATCGTCGCAGACGAGCCGGTATCGGCGCTCGATGTGTCGATCCAGGCTCAGATCATCACTCTCATGGAGCAGCTCCAGAAAGAGCTGGGACTGACCTACCTCTTCGTCGCCCACGACCTCGCGGTCGTGAGACACATCTCGGACCGGGTCGCGGTGATGTACCTAGGCAAGATCATGGAGGTAGCTCCCTCGGACGATCTCTATAGGGCACCACTGCATCCGTACACGATCTCATTGCTGTCGGCGATCCCCATCCCGGATCCGGAGGTCGAACTGCGGCGTGTGCGGATCCTGCTCGCCGGCGACTTGCCGAGCCCGGCCGCTCCGCCCTCAGGCTGTCGGTTTCACACCCGCTGTCCCTTCCGGCAGCCGGAGCGCTGTGCCGAAGAGGTTCCGGATCTTCGGGAACTCGAGCCGAACCACACGGTCGCCTGTCACTATGCAGAGGACATCCGGGGGGGGCGGATCCGTCCACGGATGGTCGAGCCCACCGCGGTGGCCGAGGGCGAGTCCGAGCCCGCGTGAGGCCATTCGACCCCGAAACAGGCCGGAAACGTCCTCGGAGCCCGCTGCTATACTCCGCCGGGAGCCGCCGGATCGGAAGCGGCGGCAGGAGGACCGCCAGTTGGGGAGAGCCCTCGTCCTCAACGCGACGTACGAGCCGTTATGCGTCGTTCCGATACGTCGCGCGGTCGTTCTCGTCCTGAAACAGAAGGCTGAGGTCCTTCATCAGGACGGCGGGTCCCTCCACAGCGAACGGATGACCATCGCGATCCCCTCGGTGATCCGGCTCAAATACTTCGTTCGGGTCCCGCTTCGTGCGCGCGCCTCGCTGTCCCGTCGAGCGGTATTCATCCGCGATCACCATCTCTGTCAGTACTGCGGGTCCGCGGCCGAGAACGTCGATCACGTGATACCGCGCAGCCGCGGCGGCACACACACGTGGGACAACGTCGTCGCGGCCTGCAAGCGCTGTAACTCCCGTAAGGAGAACCGACTCCCGCACGAGGCCGGGCTCCAGCTCAAGACGACACCGCGTGCTCCGCACGATTCGGTGTGGATCGTCGTGGCCGTCGGGCGCGTCGATCCGAAGTGGGCGCCGTATCTCTCGCACGGCACCCGCCGCTCCGCAGAAGCCCACGCCTAGAACCCCACGTACGGCTCTCCATTGCGTTGCAATCGAACGTATGTTCGTAACGAGAGTCGCCTCAAGTTTTTTCTTTAGTTGACAGCCATTAACTCGAAAGAACCATTGACGACTGTTCAAACGGTGGGGTATTGTGGCGCGCAGTGGTGGACGGTAGAGGGTCTGGGTGTTCCTGGGGGAGTTTCAACACTCGCTGGACGCGAAGGGGAGGATCATCCTTCCCTCCCGCTTCCGCGGGCGCTTGGAATCCGGACTCGTCCTCACTCGAGGCCTGGACGGGTGCTTGTGGGTCATGTCCCAAGGCGACTGGGAGAGCTTCAGCCTAAGGCTGACCGCACTCTCGGTGGCGGATCCGCGGGGGCGGGACACCGCAAGGTTCTTCTTCTCAGGTGCGAGCGAGGACCGGCCGGACAAGCAGGGCCGGATCTCCGTACCGGAACCCCTCCGCCGCCACGCGAGTCTCGAACGTGACGTGGTCGTGATCGGCACGGGGCCCCGCATCGAAGTGTGGAACCCCGAGCGTTGGGAAGTCCGGCGCGCAAGCGTCGAGGAGAACTTGGAAGACCGGATCGCGGATCTGCAGCTGTAGGTGCGGAGGGTGGGGGAATGACGGAGCGCCAGCGCGAGGAGCTGCAGCGGAGCAGCCCTGTGGGGGAGTTGTGGCAGAGCGTGACCCTCATCGCGCTGACCGCTTCCGCGCTGGCCGCTCCGGTCGGTTTGGCACTGGCGGCGGTTCGGTTGTTCGCACGGTGATCCCATGGACGGGCGTGCATCGCACGTCCCCGTCCTTACGGATGAGGTAGCGCGGGTCCTCGTTCCAGAGGGGACGGGGCTGGAAGAGCTAGTGCTGGTTGATGCGACGGTCGGAGCGGGCGGTCATGCAGAACGACTACTCGAAGCGAGCGGCTCAGGGAGCAGACTCCTCGGCATCGACCGAGACGGGTCCGCCCTCGACATCGCCCGCCGACGCCTCGACCGCTTCGGGGATCGCGTTCGGCTCGTTCAAGGAAACTTCGATGAGCTCGAAGGGATCGTCGGCGGGGCTGACTGGGGGCCCGTCGGCGGCATCCTCTACGACTTCGGGGTCTCCTCTATGCACCTCGACTCGCCGGGGCGCGGCTTCTCGTATCGCGAAGAGGCTCCGCTCGACATGCGCATGGATCGGATTCAGGAGCTCACTGCGGCAGACATCGTCAACACGTATCCGCATCCCGATCTTGCACGCATCATTCGAACCTACGGGGAAGAGCGATGGGCATCGCGCATCGCAACCTTCATCGTCGAGGCCCGGCGTCGGAGGCCCCTCTCCACGACCCTCGAGCTCGTGGAACTCATCCGCGACGCTGTGCCTTCCGCGGCGCGCCGGGGCGGGCCGCACCCGGCGCACCGCACCTTTCAAGCTCTCCGCATCGAGGTCAACGGCGAGCTCGATGCGATCAGTTCTTCCCTGCCGCAGGCGGTGGCGACGCTCAGAGAAGGCGGGCGCCTCGTCGCGATCTCGTACCACTCGCTGGAGGACCGCATCGTGAAGCGGTTCATGGTGGACGAGTCTCGCGGCGAGGTGCCCCGCCTGCGTGTCATCACCCGGCGGCCGGTTCAGCCCGAGCCTGAAGAGATCGCCGCGAACCCGCGTGCGAAGGCCGCGAAGCTGCGTGCCGCCGAGCGCTGGGGCCTGCATCCGTCCGGCGGATCCTCGCCGCGACCCGGAGGGAGCGCGGCGTGACGCCACCCCGATCTGCAGTCGCCGGCGTGGTAGCGGGACATCGCGCAGGCATCGCAAGCCCCAGGCGACCGGCTCCGGCGCCGGACCGACCGCGGCACCTGGAAGTGGTGCGTGGTCGCCCGGCGCCGGGCCGGCGCCCCCCACGTGCGCTGACGGCCGCGGCCGTCGGCATCACCCTCGGCGTCGTTCTCGTGATCGTCGTTGCCCGCGTCCTGATCGGGCAGGCGGGGTTCGCCGAGTCGGGCATCGAGGACCGCATCTTCGACGCGCGCCGTGCTGCCGAGCGCCTCGAGCTCGAGGTGGCTCAGCTTCGGTCGCCGCAGCGGATCTACGATCGGGCGATCCAGCTCGGCCTCGTCGTGCCGGATCAGATCATGTTCTTGACGCCGAGCCCGAGCGCTTCCCCGAGCTCGCCGGCCCCGTCGGCTAGGTCCAACGAGCCCACCGCGCCCCCCGGGCGGGGGGGACGGTAACCAGGGACGCCGTGGCTCGCCGCGGCGCCCGGCCAGCGCTCCGTCTCTTCGCGCTTCTCGGCGTGATGGCGATCTCATTGCTCGCCGTCGCCGGCCGCCTGGTGCACCTGCAGGTCGTGAAGGCGGAGGCGTTCGAGGATCTCGGTTCGAGGCAGCGCGTCCGGCGGGTCGAGCTCCCCGCCAAACGGGGGAGCATCCTCGACCGGAACGGCGTCCCGCTCGCGATGTCGGTGGACGCCGCCGCGATCTACGCGAACCCCCAGTTCGTCACCGATGCCGCCGGGAGCGCGGCCGCGATCGGACCGCTGCTCGGCATCGAGCCGGCGCTGATCCAAGAACGGCTGCAGCGCACCGCGCCGTTCGTATACCTGGCCCGTAAGGTCGACATCGCCGCCGCCGGGCGCGTACTGGCTCTGAGCCTCCCCGGGATCGGCTCGCTCGACGAGATCAAGCGCGTCTATCCGGCGGGACCGCTCGCGGCGCAGGTGGTCGGCTTCGTCGGCACCGACAACGTCGGCCTCGGCGGCCTCGAAGCCGGATGGGAGCAGCTCCTCGCCGGCGTGCCGGGCGAAGAGATCCTGGAGCAGGATCCGCGCGGGCGGCCGATCGCCGGCGGCGAGAGCAAGCTTCGTCTTCCCGAACGGGGGCAGGACCTGATCCTGACCATCGACCGCGACATCCAGTTCGCGACCGAAGAAGCCTTGGAGCGAGCGCTGAAACAGACCGGAGCGAGTAACGGAACGGCGATCGTGATGGAGCCTCGGACGGGCGACGTGCTGGCGATGGCGAACTGGCCGCCCCTCGACCCCAACTCTTTCTCCGGCGCCAACGCGGACGAGATGCGCAACCGCGCGCTGCAAGACGCGTACGAGCCGGGGTCGGTGAACAAGGTCATCACCGCCGCCGCCGCGCTCGAGGCGAAGCTCGTCGATCCGGCCGAGATACTCAGGATCCCGGATAATCTCCAGATCGCCGACAAGACCTTCCGTGATTTCCAGTCGCACAACGTGTGGAAGATCTCCTACGCCGAAGCGCTGGCTCGCTCCTCGAACGTCGGAACCATCCAGGTGGCGCAGCGTGTTGGGAAGACGAAGCTGCACTCGATGCTGCGGAGCTTCGGGCTCGGCACGAAGACGGGGATCGGCTTCCCCGCGGAGTCGGCCGGCATCCTGCTCGACACGGCCGACTGGTACACCACGAGCATGGGCACCATCCCGATCGGGCAGGGGATCGCCGTCACCCCGTTGCAGATCGCGCAGGTCTACTCGACCATCGCGAACGACGGCGTGCTCGTTCCGCCGCGTCTCGTCCGTGCGACGGTCGACCGTGACGGCGACACGATCGAGCGTCAGGGACGCGAGAACCGCCGGGTGATCGCTCCGTACACCGCCGCCCAGATCCGCGCGATGCTGGTCGGTGTCGTCGAAGAAGGCACCGGACGGAGCGCGCGCATCCCCGGCTACGTCATCGCCGGCAAGACGGGCACCGCGCAGAAGCCGCTCGCCGGCGAGCGCGGTTACTCGAAGGACGTCGTTACGACCTTCGTGGGCATGGTGCCGGCCGACGCGCCGCGGTTCGTCGTCGTCGTGGTGCTCGACGCTCCGGATACGCACACCTCGGCCGCGACCGCTGCGCCGGTGTTCACCGAGATCGCTCGGTTCGTCATCACGCGATTGAAGGTTCCGCCCGCCCTGGTTCCGTCGGGGCGCGCGTCTTTCGCGTCGTTAGCAGCGACAAGAGCACGATGAGCTCGGGGGGCGATCTGGGGCGCATGGTAGACTTTCCGCAGGCCGGGCCCGAGGTCCGGCTTTTCCCTCGGGCGGGGGATGGAGAGAGAACCCCTGCCATCCCTATGGAACTCGCCGAGCTCGCGCAGGTCCTTCCCGGTGCCGACGTCCGGGGCGACCGTTCGGTAACCGTGGTCGACGCCACGGTCGACTCGCGCGCCGTCGCGCACGGCACGCTCTTCTGCTGCGTACCCGGAGAACGCGCCGACGGTCATGCGTTCGCCGGGGGCGCCGTAGCACGCGGGGCGTCCGCTCTGCTCGTCGAGCGTTGGCTCGACGTCGATGCGCCGCAGGTCCGTGTGTCCTCCGTCCGGAGTGCGTGCGGCCCGGCGGCGTCGGCGATCTTCGGCCGTCCGTCGGCCTCGATGACCGTCGTCGGCGTCACCGGGACGAACGGTAAGACGACGACGACGTTCATGCTCGAGCGCGCGTTCGCGGAGGCCGGCATGGCCACCGGCCTCATCGGCACGGTCGAGGTTCGCGTCGGCACCGTCCTGCTGCCGGTGGTCCACACGACGCCTGAAGCGCCCGAGTTGCAGCGCCTCCTGGCGCGGATGCGCGATGCTGGGGTAGTCGCCGTCGCGATGGAAGTGTCAAGCCACGGGCTGGCGCTCGACCGTGTGGCCGGCACACGGTTCGCGTGCGGCATCTTCACAAACCTGACCCGGGACCACCTCGACTTCCACGGCTCGGTCGAATCGTACGAGGAGGCGAAGGCGCGTTTGTTCGGCGGCGCGCTCGCCGAACGCGGAGTGATCAACGTCGACGACCCCGCCGGGCGGCGGATGGCGGCCGGTGCCGCGGTCCCCGTCGTCACGTTCTCGATCGACTCCGACGCCGACGTCCGAGCGATGGACGTCGAGACGACGGCGGAGGGTTCGCGGTTCACCTGTGTCGTCGACGGGCGGCACATGGCGGTTCGCGTTCCGATCACCGGCCGGTACAACGTCGCGAACGCGCTCGGCACCATTGCAGCGTTCCACGCGCTCGGGCTTCCGCTCGAAACGGCGGCCGACGGGATCGCGAAGCTGGGCGGCGTTCCCGGGCGGCTCGAGGCCGTCGACGTGGGTCAGCCGTTCGCGGTCGTCGTCGACTATGCCCACACGCCGGGCGCATTGGAGAACGTCCTGCGCGCGGCGCGCGACGTGTGCGAGGGGCGACTGATCGCCGTCTTCGGCTGCGGCGGCGATCGCGACCGGGGCAAGCGGCCGCTGATGGGGAAGATCGCCACCTCACTCGCAGACCTGAGCTTCGTGACCTCGGATAATCCGCGTTCTGAGGATCCGCTCGCGATCATCGCGGAGATCGAAGCCGGCGCACAGGAAGGTGGCGGGGCGTACGAGGTGGAGCCGGACCGGCGAGCGGCGATCCGAGCCGCGGTGATCGCCGCCCGGCCCGGCGATCTCGTCGTCATCGCCGGGAAGGGCCACGAGACCGGTCAGAAGTTCGCCGATCGCGTGCTGCCCTTCGACGATCGGGTCGTCGCACGCGAGGAGCTCGCCGCCCTCCCTGGGAAGCGGTGATGCGGTGCTTCCCTTGACGGCGAAGGAGGTAGCGGAGATGGCCGCCGGGCGGCTCGACGGCGGCGATCCCGACGTGGTCGTCACGGGCGTCGCGATCGACTCGCGCGCCGCGCGCCCGGGCGACCTCTTCGTTGCCCTGACCGGGGAGCACACCGACGGTCATCGGTTCCTCGGCGACGCGGTGGAGCGCGGTGCTTCCGCAGTGCTCGTCCGCGAAGACGTAGAGCTTCCGTCCGGGACGACGGCCGTGCGCGTCGACGACACCGTCGCCGGTCTGCAGCGGCTGGCCGCCGGCGCCCGGACGCGGATGACGGCCAAGCTGGTGGCGATCACCGGGTCGTCGGGGAAGACCATAACGAAGGAGCTAACCGCCGCCGTCTCCCGAGCACGCTTCGCGACGGTCGCGAGCGCCGCCTCCTTCAACAACGAGATCGGTGTACCGCTGACGATCCTCTCGGCCGGCGCCGATACCGAAGTCGTCGTCGCCGAAGTCGGCAGCCGCGGTGTCGGCCACATCGAGGCGCTCATGCCGATACTGCGACCCGACGTGAGCGTGGTGCTCAACGTCGGACCGGCGCACATCGGATTGTTCGGTTCCTTGGAGAACGTTGGGATCGCGAAGGGCGAGCTCGTCGAAGGGCTTGCGCCGGAAGGTGTCGCGGTTCTGAACGCCGACGATGCGGCGGTGGCGGCGATGGCGTCACGAACCCGCGGGCGGACCATCACTTTCGGGACCGGCGCCGAAGCGGACGTGCGCGCGGAGGACGTGGCGCTCGACGGCGACGGAACCGCATCGTTCACGCTCGTTTCCGACGGAGACCGCGCGAAGGTTTCGCTCCGCATCGCCGGCGAGCACCTCGTTTCGGATGCGCTGGCGGCGGCGGCAGTCGGGCATGTGCTGGGCGTCGCAACGAAGGATGCAGCGACGGCGCTGTCGTCGACGGACGGACCCGCGTGGCGTATGCAGGTGGTGGATGCGCCGGAAGGATGGCGCGTCCTCAACGACGCCTATAACGCGAACCCGGCCTCAACCGCGGCCGCATTGAAGACGCTCGTGACCCTCGGTCGCGGCAGGCGAACCTGGGCGGTGCTCGGGACGATGGCCGAGCTCGGGGAGTTCTCAACGGCCGAACACGACCGGATCGGACGGCTCGTGGTGCGGCTCGGCGTGTCGAGGCTCATCGTGATCGGCGAGCACGCTCGGCCCTTGTACGAAGCCGCACGGCTCGAGGGGATGACGCTCGAGGAAGCGTCGCTCGTTCCCGACACAGACCAGGCCCTGGCGATGCTCCGGGCATCGCTGGCGCCGGACGACGTGGTGCTCGTCAAGGCGTCGCGCGCCGCCGGCCTCGAACGGGTCGCATTGGCGATCGCGGGGGAGGCGGTCGCTTGAGACCGGTCCTTCTCGCCGCGCTCGTGTCGCTGATGGTGACGCTCGGCGGCACGCCGTTCGCGATCCGGTTGTTCCGATCGCACGGCTTCGGTCAGCTCATCCGGGAGGACATCGGCCATTTCCACGGCGAGAAGCGCGGAACGCCGACGATGGGCGGGGTGCTGATCCTCGGCGGGATCACCGCCGGCTATCTGATCGCCCACGCCGTCGCTCCGTTCCGGATCACGGGAACGGCGGGGCTGCTCGTCCTGGCCGCCGCCATCGGACTCGGACTCGTCGGCTTCACCGACGACTACATCAAGATCCGCCATCAGCGCAGCCTTGGGCTGAACAAGACCGCGAAGGTCATCGGTCAGCTCATCGTCGCGGTCGGATTCGCGCTCGGCGCGCAGCACATCGCCGGGGCGTCGACGAGCCTGAGCTTCGTCCGCCAGACGGCGCTCGACCTCGGACCCTTCTTCGTGGTGTGGGTGTTCGTCATCATGGCCGGAACGTCCAACGGCGTGAACCTGACCGACGGCCTCGACGGCCTTGCGGCCGGCTCGAGTGCGCTGGTGTTCGCCGGATACGTCGTGATCGCGTTCTGGCAGTTCCGCCACCCGTGCGTCGCGGCCGGAGGCCCCGGGTGTTACTCGGGCGTGCCGGATCCGCTCGACCTGGCGATCCTCGCGGCCGCCGCACTCGGCGCGTGCGCCGGGTTCCTTTGGTGGAACGCCGCGCCGGCAAGGATCTTCATGGGCGATACCGGGTCGCTCGCGCTCGGCGGGGCGCTCGCAGCGCTCGCCGTGATGACGAGCACCCAGCTCCTGCTCGTGATCCTCGGCGGCCTCTTCGTCATCGAGACCACTTCGGTCGTGGTGCAGGTCGGAGCCTTCCACCTCTTCAAACGGCGTGTATTCAAGATGGCGCCGATGCATCATCACTTCGAGCTGGGCGGATGGCCCGAGTTCACGGTGATCGTTCGTTTCTGGATCATCGCCGGCCTCGCGGCCGCGCTCGGGCTGGGCCTCTTCTATGCCGACTTCCTCGCGCGCGGAGGCGTGACGTGAGCAGAGCCGAGTTCGCAGAGCCGGGCGGGACGGCCGTGCCCGGGCGTGGGGCGTCGGTGCTCGTGTTGGGACTCGGGACGTCGGGTGAGGCTGCGGTACGCCATCTGATCCGGCTCGGCGCGGACGTCACGGCGGTGGACGAGGCGGACGACGCGGCGCTCAGAGAGCGGGCCGATGCGCTTGCGGGCGCTCGCATCGTCCTCGGCGATGCTGCGGCGGGTCCGGAATCCGCTGCGACGGTCGATCTCGTCGTCGCGAGCCCCGGCGTACCGGAGCACGCTCCTTCCCTGGGGGCCGCGCGAGCCGCCGGGGTGCCGGTGTGGAGCGAGGTTGAACTCGCCTTCCGCCTCGCTGATGCGCCCATCCTCGGTATCACGGGAACCAACGGCAAGACGACGACCACAGGGATGCTCGCCGCCTCGCTCGTCGAGGCCGGGGTCCGGGCGACCCCGGCCGGCAACATCGGGTTCCCCCTCGTCGACGCCGCGGTCGAGGGGAACGAGGTGATCGTCGCCGAGCTTTCGAGCTTCCAACTGCGGCACGTCGTGTCCTTCCGGACTCCGGTGGGCGCACTGCTGAACGTCGCCGACGATCACCTCGACTGGCACGGCACGTTCGACGCGTACGTCGCCGCGAAGGCGCGGCTGTTCGAGCGCCAGGCGAGCGACGACTTCGCCATCCATCACGCGGACGCCGAGTGTGCGCGCGCGGCGGGCGGCTCGGGTGGGGTCTTGGTTCCGTTCTCGGTGGGACCACCCCCCAAGGGAGGGGCGGGCGTGCGCGATGGCAAGATCGTCGTCCCGCAAGGCGACGTGGTCTACACGGCGGCGTTGCAGGCCCGCGGAGCTCCGGCGCTCGCCAACGCCGTCGCTGCGGCGGCCGCAGCCGCCGCGTTCGGGGCGCCGCTCGAGCCGATCGCGCGGGCGCTCGCCGAGTTCAAGCCGTTGCCGCACCGCATGGAGCTGGTCGCGAGCATCGGCGGCGTTTCGTACGTCAACGATTCGAAGGCAACGAACCCGCATGCCGTCCTGGCTGCGCTCGACGGCCTTGAGCGCGTCGTGCTGATCGCGGGTGGGCGCAACAAGGGTCTGGACCTTTCCTCTTTGACGGCGGCCGTCGGGTCCGTTCGCGCCGTCGTGGCGATCGGGGAGGCGGGTCCCGAGATCGCGGACTCGTTCACGGCGTCCGGGGTGCCCGCCGAGCGGGCGGGCTCGATGGACGAAGCCGTCGCGCGCGCGGCGGCGACCGCCACCGCCGGCGACACGGTCTTGCTGTCGCCGGGATGCGCATCGTTCGACATGTTCGCCGACTACAAGGCGCGCGGGGAGTCGTTCCGCGCGGCGGTGAAGCGCTTGTCTGCTGGAAACGCATCCGGAGGGGGGAACGCGTGACGGTCGTGGAGCTCGCCAAGACCAGGATCTGGCAGCGTGCGCGGGCAACGGGGAAGAAGGCCGGTGCCGGAGCGGGGACGCGCACCTACTACGTGATGACGTCCATTACGGCCATCCTGCTCGGCTTCGGGCTGGTGATGATCCTATCCGCCTCCTCCGTTTCGTCCTACACCCAGTACGGGTCGTCATTCATGTTCTTCCAGCGACAGGTGGTGTGGGCCGTCATCGGGGTCGCGGCGATGTTTGTCGCGAGCCGTATCGACTATCACCGCTGGCGCGGACTCGGATGGATCGTGCTCCTCGTCACGATCGGTGGACTCGTGCTCGTGCTTCACCCGTCCTTCGGTACGCGGGTCGGTGGGTCGAGCCGTTGGCTCGGTTTCGGGAGCATGCGGATCCAGCCCTCGGAGATCGCGAAGCTCGCGCTGCTGCTCGTCGCCGCGGACGTGGTCGTGCGCAAGAACGGAAGGATGACGAGCCTGCGCGAGGTGATCCTGCCGCTCGGGGTGTTGGTTGCCATCGTCGCCGGGCTCATCATGCTGCAGCCCGACCTCGGCACCACCCTGATCGTGGCCGCGATCGTGTTCGTGGTGATCTTCGCCGGCGGCCTCCCGCTCCCGCTCATCGCCGGCCTCGGTGTCGTCGGTCTCCTTGGTGCCGGCGGGATGGCGCTCGCGGAGGGCTATCGCCGCGCGCGCATCTTCGCGTTCCTCAACCCGTTCGCCGATCCCTTGAACTCGGGATACCAGGCGGTTCAGTCGTTGATCGCGCTTGGGTCCGGAGGGTTCTTCGGCGTCGGGCTCGGCGCCTCCCGACAGAAATGGCTCTACGTCCCCAACGCACATACCGATTTCATCTTCGCCATCCTCGGGGAAGAGCTCGGCCTCATCGGGACGATGATGGTGATCGGGCTCTTCGTGGGATTCGCCTACGTCGGCGTGCGAACGGCGCGTCGCGCCCCCGACGCGTTCGGTCGGCTCGTCGCGATCGGCGTGACCACCTGGATCGTCGGACAGGCGATCGTGAACATGGGCGCCGTCACCGGCTTGTTGCCGATCACCGGGGTTCCGCTTCCGCTGGTGTCGTTCGGCGGGTCCGCCTTGGTCGTCTCGCTCATCGGGATCGGGATCCTCGCCAACATCGCGCGCCAGGAGCAGTGGCCGCCGCCCGGTACCTCGAAGGCGAAGGCGCAGAAACCTGGGCGGGCGCTTCGCGTCGCGACCCAGCGTGCCGATCGCGCGCGAGCGACGTCTCGCCCCTCGACGGCCCGACGGTGAGTACGAGCATCGTGATCGCGGCGGGCGGAACGGCCGGACACGTCTACCCCGGCATCGCGCTGGCCGACGCGCTCCGCCGGGCCCGGCCGGATGCCCGCGTGAACTTCGTCGGGACCCCGCGCGGCATCGAGAAGGACGCGGTTCCCGGAGCCGGGTACCCGCTCGAGATGATCGACGTGATCCCATGGTCCCGGACGCTCGGCGCGAAACGGTTCCTCGCTCCGCCCTCGGCCGCCCTGGCGACGGCCCGCGTGCGCGCGCTGCTCGGGAGGATCGCGCCCGATATCGTCGTAGGGATGGGTGGCTACGCCAGCCTGCCGGTCGTGCTCGCAGCCCGTTCCCGTCGCCTCCCGGCCGTCCTGCACGAGCAGAATGCGATCCCGGGGGTGGCGAACGTGGTCGGCGCACGTTCCACGAGGCGCATCGCCGTCACCTTCCCCGAGACGCGCGAGCGTTTCCCTCGCGGGATCGAGGTGCGCGTGCTCGGCAATCCCCTTCGTGAGCAGATCGCCGCGCTGGATCGCGCGGCGATGCGTCCTGAGGCGATCGGCGCGCTGGCGCTCGAGGCCTCGAGACGGACCCTGCTGGTGATGGGCGGGAGCCTCGGCGCAGCACGGCTGAACGACGCGGTGGTCGGGCTTGCCGAGCGCTGGCGCGATCGGGCGGATCTCCAAGTCTTCGTGTCGGCCGGACGTATGCACGGCGAAGCCCTGCGTGAACGGCTCGACGAGGCGGCCGGCGGACACGCGCTGCTGATCCGGTGCGTCGACTACCTCGATAAGGTCGAGCACGCGTACGCAGCCGCCGACGTCGCACTGTGCCGGGCCGGCGCGGCGACCGTCATGGAGCTCGCGGCGGTGGGCTTGCCGTCGGTGCTCGTGCCCTATCCGTACGCACGGGCTAACCACCAAGAGGCCAACGCCCGCGCGCTGGCGCGCGAAGGGGGGGCCGAGGTCGTGCTCGACCGGGACGCGACGGCGGATTCCCTCGCTATCGCGCTCGAGCGTCTGCTGGACGATGAATCCGCGCGCGAGAAGATGGCGGTCGGAGCGCGGAGCTTCGCGAAGCCTTCGGCCGCCGGCGACCTGGCGGCGTGGGTTCTGGAGCTCGGGAGACGCGATGGATAGGGAGCCGGTCGCCGAGCTGCTGGGGTCGGTGCACCTCGTCGGCATCGGTGGGGCCGGCATGAGTGCGCTCGCGCGAGTGCTCCTCGCGCGGGGCGCGACGGTCAGCGGATCGGACATCAAGGAGTCGCGCGGCGTCGCCGCGCTCCGGGCGCTCGGCGCGCGCATCGCCGTCGGGCACGGGGCGGAGAACGTGGACGGCGCGGGTGCCGTGGTCGTCTCATCGGCGATCCCGGGCTCCAATCCCGAGGTCCTTGCGGCCCGGGAGCACGCCATCCCGATCCTGCAACGCGCACAGGTGCTGGCGTTGCTGATGCGCGAGCGGCGCGGGATCGCGGTCGCCGGCACGCACGGCAAGACCACGACCACCTCGATGATCGCGATGGTGCTGCGACACGCCGGACTCGATCCGACGTTCCTCATCGGCGGGGATCTGAACGAGGTCGGTACGAACGCGTACGCCGGGGGAGGGGAGTGGCTGGTCGCGGAGGCAGACGAGAGTGACGGATCGCTTCTGTGGCTTGCCCCGGAGATCGCCGTGATCAACAACGTCGAGGCCGATCATCTCGACTACTACCGCGACGAGCGAGAGATCCGCGAAACGTTCGTCGCGTTCGCGCACAGCATTCCCGAGATGGAGGGAGCGGTTGTCCTCGGCATCGACGATCCGGGGATCGCGTCGCTCCGCGAGCGTATCGCACGGACGACGGTGACCTTCGGGACCGACCCGTCCGCCGATTGGTCGGGCGAGGTGCTCGAGCGGGGACCGTCCGGCCAGCGCGTCCGGGTTCGTCACCGCGGCGAGCCGGTCGGGGAGCTGCTGCTCGGCGTCCCGGGTGCGCACAACGTCCGCAACGCGCTGGCGGCGCTGGCCACGTCATCGCTCGTCGGCGTGCCGTTCGATGTGGCGGCGGAAGAGCTCGCTTCCTTCGGCGGCGTGCAGCGACGATTCCAGCTGCGCGGCAACGTCGGCGGGGTCACCGTGATCGACGACTACGCGCACCATCCCACCGAGGTGCGGGTGACGCTCGAAGCCGCGCGTGAGCAGGGCTGGCCGCGCGTGGTCGCGGTGTTCCAGCCGCATCGCTACTCGAGGACGCAGCTCCTCGGACGTGAGCTCGGTGCGGCACTCGCCGGCGCCGACCTCGCCGTCATCACCGACGTATACGGAGCGGGCGAACAGCCGGTCCCCGGCGTGACCGGGAAATCCGTCGTGGACGGCCTGCTGGCCGCGAGGCCGCGGGCTCGGGTCGCGTACCTGCCGAAGCGCGGCGAGGTCGCCGACTTCGTCGCCGGGCGCGTGGACCCGGGTGATCTGGTCCTGACCATCGGCGCCGGCGACATCACGATGCTCGCCGATGAGGTCCTTCAGGCGCTGACCGAGCGCGCGACCCGGAAGGACGCCCGATGAGTCCGGCCGATCGCGCCGCCGAGATCCTGCGCGGAGGCGCGCACGGACGCGTCGAACGAGATCACCCGGTCGGGCCGCTCACCTCCTACGGCCTCGGCGGGGAGGCCGCCGTGTTCCTCGAGGCCGAAGGCGATCAAGACCTCAGCGCGCTCGCGCGAGCCCTGGAAGAGACCGGCCTTCCGCTCCTCATGCTGGGGCGGGGCTCGAACATGCTCGTGTCCGACCGTGGGTTCTCCGGCGTCGCGGTCCGGCTCGGCGCCGGGTTCCGATGGACTCGCGTCGAGGGCTCACGCATCGAGGCGGGAGCCGGGGTGCCCCTGCCCAGCGTCGCCGTCTTGTCCGGGCAGCACTCGCTCGCCGGCTTGGAGTTCGCGGTCGCCATCCCGGCCTCGGTCGGGGGAGCGGTTCGGATGAACGCCGGCGCCCACGGTCGTTCCGTGGGCGAAGTGCTTCAGGAGGTCGACGTCTTCCGCATCGCGACGGCGGTCCGGGAGCGCATCCCCGCCGGGCGGCTGGGGTTCTCGTATCGGTCCACCGACCTGCCGGTCGACGCCGTCGTCGTCGGGGCCGGGTTCGCGCTGACGCCCGGCGACGAGGCGGAGATCAAGGACAAGCTTCGTGAGGCGAGGGACTGGCGCCGTGCGAATCAACCGCTGAACCTGCCCAACGCCGGAAGCGTCTTCAAGAACCCGCCGGGAGACGCCGCCGGGCGGATCATCGAACAGGTCTGCGGCAAAGGCTTGCGGGTCGGCGGCGCGCGGATCTCAGAGATCCATGCGAACTTCATCGTGGCCGCGGCCGGAGCAAAGGCCGACGACGTCTACACGTTGATCCGCCGCATCCAACGACGCGTCAAGGAAGAGACGCGAATCGAGCTCGAGCCGGAAGTTCGGCTCGTCGGTGAATTCGAGGAGGTCGAGGATGGCGCGCCAGCCCGCTAAGGTTCTCCGGACCCAGCGGTTCGCATCGCGACGGCGTGACGTGCGCCGCGCCAGGCAACTCCGCCGGCGCCGTGTGACCGTCACCGTCGTGGTTCTCGGGCTACTGGCGGCAGGGGGTTGGATGCTCGCGCGATCATCGCTGTTCGCCCTCGAGCTGATCGAGGTTGCCGGGGCTAGGACGCTGTCGCACATCGACATCGTTCGCGCGAGCGGGCTGAAAGCCGGAGCCAACATGCTTTCGCTCGATCTCGATGCGGTCGAGGCACGGGTCGCACGCCTTCCCATGGTCCGTACGGTCGACGTCACGAAGCCGGCGCCGTCTCGGGTGCGGATCCTGGTGACCGAGAGGAGTCCGGCCTTCGTGCTCGAGACGATCCACGGGCTCTACTACCTCGACGCGGAAGCGGTCGTGCTCGAGCCTACGTCGGGGCTCGACCCTTCCCTCCCGACGGTCCGGTCCCTGTCCCGTGCGCCCGACGAGGCCGGCGATCGGATCCGAACGGCGGACGTGGCCAACGCCATGTCGCTCTGGGCCGCTCTGCCCGCCGCGCTGCGCGGGGGTCCGAGCCTCATCGACGTGACCGCCGGCAGCTTCACGCTTGTGGGCAGGGGCCTGACGATCAAGTTCGGGCCCTTCGACCGGATCGACCAGAAGATCGAAGCGGTACGCCTCGTGACCGAGCGAGCCAAGGCGGCTCGGGAGCGCCTCTCCACGATCGACGTGCGCTCGCCGGGCCGTCCGGCCGCCATCGCAGCGTAAAAATCATCCACTCATTTTTCCCGGCTTCATCTTGACTTCAAGATGAGGCCTCGGTAGTGTCTGCACCGTCAGGTGAGGTTTACATAACACTCAGCCTACCGTTGAGGGTTAGGGGCCTCCCGGACCTGCGAAAAGCGCGGAAAACCTTCCCCGGCGCGTCCTTCCCCAGCGCCTACGGACACAGTGCCGCAGGCGTGCGCGCCATCCGCGACGAGCGGGGGCGGGCCCTCAAGTCGTGGTTGAGCTTCAACCATGCTTGAGGCCTGGGGAGAAAAGAAGAGACGTACTGGCCATAGGAGGGGTCGCGCATGGCAGCCACCACGCCTCAGAACTACCTCGCGGTCATCAAGGTCGTGGGGATCGGCGGCGGCGGAGTTAACGCCGTCAACCGAATGATCGAAGAAGGTCTTCGTGGCGTCGAGTTCATCGCCATCAACACCGACGCTCAGGCGCTTCTGATGTCTGATGCCGATCTGAAGCTCGACATCGGCCGGGAGATCACCCGTGGCCTGGGGGCCGGTTCGGATCCCGAGATGGGTCGAAGGGCCGTGGAAGAGGCACGGGAGACCATCGAAGAGGTCCTTCGCGGGGCCGACATGGTCTTCGTCACCGCAGGAGAGGGCGGCGGCACCGGCACCGGCGGCGCTCCGATCGTCGCCGAGATCGCCAAGGGCATGGGCGCACTGACGATCGGCGTCGTGACTCGTCCCTTCTCGTTCGAGCGCAAGGTGCGTGCCGAGCAGGCGGAGCGTGGCATCCAAGACCTGAAGCAGAAGGTCGACACGCTCATCATCATCCCGAACGACCGTCTGCTCGACGTCGCCGACGAGACGACGACGATCCTCGACGCGTTCAAGATGGCCGACACCGTTCTGCTGCAGGGCGTGCAGGGCATCACCGATCTCATCACGACGCCCGGCCTCATCAACCTGGACTTCGCCGACGTGAAGGCGATCCTCACCGACGCGGGCTCCGCCCTGATGGGTGTCGGACACTCGCGCGGCGACAACCGCGCCGTCGAAGCCGCCCGTGCGGCGATCTCGAGCCCGTTGCTCGAGTCCTCGATCGACGGAGCGCGCGGCATCCTGCTCAACATCACCGGCGGCAGCGACCTCACCCTGTACGAGGTGAACGAGGCCGCGCGGATCATCTCCGACCACGCGCACCCCGAGGCGAACGTGATCTTCGGTGCCGCGATCGACGACTCGCTCGGTGACGAGGTGCGGGTCACCGTCATCGCCGCCGGCTTCGAGCGGTGGTCGACGCGTGAGGTCACGACGTCGCTCGCGCTCGAAGAGGAAGAAGAGGAGCTCGGGCAGCCGGCACGGCGGACGCTCGTGTTCGACGCCGACGAGGAGCTCGAGGACATCCCCTCGTTCCTTCGTCGGTAAGAAGCGGGGGGAACCGCCCACGTTCGCTTGGCGGACCTTCCCCCAAGAGCCGGGGGCGAGCCCCGGGGCGTACCTAACCGTCCCGGCGCTCGCCCTTTCCGGTATCCGGACGGCGTTCACCACGCGCCACGGCGGCGTCAGCGACGCTCCGTTCGCCTCGCTGAACCTCTCGTACTCCTCGGGGGACGACGCCGAGCTCGTGCGGCGGAACCGCACGCGGGCGCTCCGGGTCGTCGACGCCTCCCTGGGATCGTGGACCGGGGCGCGCCAGGTTCACGGCACGCACGTCGTCAAAGTCGGCGCGGCGGAGCGCGGCGCGGGATGGGACTCGCCGGCCAGCGTCGTGCCCGATGCCGACGCGCTTTGGACCGAAGAGCCCGACGTCGCCCTCGTCGTCGTCACGGCCGACTGCGCGCCGATCCTTCTCGCCGATCCGCCGGGCCGCCGCATCGGCGTCGTCCATGCCGGATGGCGCGGCCTCGTCGCCGGGATCATCGAGGAGGCGGTTCGGGCGCTCGGTTCTCCCACGAGGCTGGCCGCCTTCATCGGTCCGTCGATCGGGCCGTGTTGCTACGAGGTTGGGAAAGACGTGGCGGTACCGGCGGCCGAGCGGCTGGGAGAGGTCGTCTACCGGCGCGGCGACCGGACGCACCTCGATCTATGGCGCGGCGCGACCACGGCGCTGGCTCGGGCCGGCGTCCACGAGGTGTGGCCGGCAGCCCTCTGCACACGGTGCGAGCCCGACCGTTTCTACTCTCATCGCGCCGGTGGCCGCGGCCGGCAAGGCCTGATCGCGAGGATGGATCCGAGTTGAGCGGGGGGACGTGAGCGACGGAACGGAAGTCGCCCAACGGCTCGGCGAGGTTCGCGAGCGGATCGCGGACGCCGCGCTCGGCTCGGGGCGAGACCCGGGGACGGTGCGGCTCGTCGTCGTCACCAAAGAGGTCTCCCTCGAAGGGATCCGCGAGGCGATCGATGCCGGGGCGACGGACCTGGGCGAGAACCGCGCACAGGAGCTGGCCGCGAAGATGCAGGCGCTGGCGGGCGTTGCCTCCCACCGCTGGCACTTCATCGGAACGCTCCAGCGCAACAAGGTGAAGCTCGTGACCGGCCGCGTGGCGCTGATCCACGGCGTCGACTCGATCGAGCTCGGGCAGGCCATCTCACAACGGGCCGCATCCGAGGGCGTGGTCCAGGATGTCCTGGTCGAGGTCAACGTCTCGGGCGAAGCCTCGAAGCACGGCGTCGACCCGCCAGAGGCCTGGGCCCTCGTCGCGTCGCTCGCCGGCCTGCCGGGGATCCGGCTGAAAGGCTTGATGACGATCGCGCCGCCCGGCTCCGGGGTCGCGTCCCGGGCGGCGTTCTCCGGCCTCAGAGAGCTCCGAGACCGTCTCCAAGGTGAGCTCGGCGGGGGCACCCTGGATGAGTTGTCGATGGGCATGACGTCGGACTTCGAGGTCGCCGTCGAGGAGGGGGCGACGATCGTTCGGGTTGGGACCGCGATCTTCGGGCCGCGGCGGTGACCACTGCCGGGGACCACCCCGGGGCCGGGCATGCGTGCTTCGGGCCTCCGGCGGCCCGTTTGCCGTAATCTCTATGACCGACAGGAACTATCGGGAGGCGAACGATGGGTGGTATGTGGAAGCGGTCTCTCGTCTACCTCGGCCTCATGGAGGAGGACGAGGAGCTCGAGGAGATGCAGCATCCCGACGACGGCAAGGTCGAAGAGCCCACGCGCATGGTCCGCACGCTCCGCCGCGAGGAGGCTCGCGAGACGACCCACCCGGCCGGCCGTGGGAACATCCGGTCGCTCGGAACGGCCGGCCCGCCACGGCAGGTGCACGTCGTCGAGCCGCGGATCTACGACGATGCGCAGGAGTTCGCGGACCGGCTCAAGTCCGGCGTCCCTGTGATCATCAACCTCCGTCTCACGGAGCCCAAGCACGCTCCGAAGATCCTGCACTTCGCCTCCGGCCTGGTGTACGGGCTGAACGGACGGATGCAGAAGGTGGCCGACGCCGTGTACCTCATCACCCCGTTCAACGTGGAGATCTCCGCGGACGAGAAGCGCCGCCTCGCGGAGCACGGCTTCTTCAACGACTTCTAGCGTGGCGCCGGGGCGGGCAGAGGGAACCCGATGATCTGCACGCTCCTGAGCCTCTACTCGTTCCTGCTCTTCGTTCGCCTGCTCCTATCCTGGTTCCCGCATCCGCCCGATTGGGCCCGGCCGATCTATGTGTTCCTGTTCGCGATCACGGACCCGGTGCTGCGGCTCGTGCGTCCGATCCTCCCGCCGCTGCGGATGGGCGGGGCCGCCCTCGACCTGTCGCCGATCCTCGTCTTCATCGCCATCCGGGTGATCGTGGAGATCCTCCATACCCAAGGGGTCTGTTGACCGGCCCGGCCTGTTAGTCTGTCCGCATGCCCGTCTCGCCGCAGGACATCCAGGACAAGGAATTCCGCGAGGCTTTCCGCGGCTACAACGAAGACGACGTCGACACGTTCCTCGATGAGATTGCGGTCGAGTTCGCCCGGCTGTTCCAGGAGAACCAGCGGATGAAGGTTCAGCTCGCCGCGCTCCAGCAGGAGATCGCGCGAGCGGGACGGGCCGGATCCCCGTCCGCCGCCCCGAGCTCGGCCGCGGTGCCCGCCCGCGAAGACGACGACCGGATCGAAGCAACACGCAAGGCGAGCGAGGCGGCGCTGGAGGAGGCGAAGCGAAGGGCCTCGGAGCTCGTTCAGCGTGCGGAGCAGCGCGCGCGAGAGATCGACGAGCTCACGGCACGGCGCGCGAAGGACGTCGACTCCGACGCGTCCAACGCGCTGACCGACGCGCAGCAGCGCATCGCCGAGCTGCGCCGGCAAGAGGTCGACATCCGCAAGCGCATCCGCACCTTCCTCGAGCAGCAGCTCTCGGGCCTCGAGGCGGTAGACCTGGGGGGCGGCTCCTCCTCGCAACGGAACGCGGTCGTGGAACGGATGGCTCGGGACCTGGCCGCTGAGGAACCGGCTCCGGCGCCGCAGGGCGCAGGCCCGGGCGAGGGCTTTTGGAAAGCGGAATAACCCCACAGGAGACGGCGTGAAGCCGAACTCGTGCTGCTTGGCTCGGGGTCTGTGGAGCGATATGCTGCCGCGGCCGTACGGACCTCGGCTCGCTCGTCTAAGGAGGCATTGCCCGTCGTGATCGCTGCCAGTGGGATCCTCGTGGTCGTCGCGTTCGTGACCCTGATCCTGGGGGTGTTCCGGACCGGCCTGGGCCTCATCTGGACCTCGATCGCGGCGAGCATACTCGCGGCGATCTTCCTGGCACTGGGAGTGGTTCAGGGGAACAAGCGCCGCGTCGCCACCGCCGGCGGTCCTTCGGCGCCCATGCCTTCATGGTCGGATCAGCCGTCGGCGCCCGCTGCGACCGCCGTGTTGGAGCGCGATCGCGTGCCGGCCCGCGACGAGATCGATGATGAGGAGCTGCCGGCCCTGGTCGCGGTTCCCGAGCCCGAACCCGAGCCCGAAACGGCCATGTCGTCGTTCGAGCCGCCGGCAGAGAAGCCCGCCGCGGCGCGCGCGCCCCGTCCAGCCGCCACGAAGAAACCTGCGGCCAAGAAGCCGGCCGCCGCAGCCGCGTCAGGTTCGGTCGTTGTCATCCCCGACCGGGACAAGTTCCACAAAGACTCGTGCCGCTACGCGAAGAACCCTGCGGCGATGTCGATGGCCAAGGCCGCCGCCAAGCGACAGGGCTATAAGCCCTGCGCCACCTGCAAACCGTAATCAGACGGCGCTAGTTCTGAGCGGATTTTCTCGCTGGCGTCCTCAGCGGTCAACGGCTGGTCAACTGAGCGGCCAATCACGCCGCTCAAGAACCCCGGACAGAACGCATGGACGCGCTTCTCCGCTCTTGTGTCGATATCACTCACATCTAGAACGACCTCATACCCCGCGATCGCCGGGCCCGGCCTTCAAGTCCAGCCCATTCGAGCCATCCAGGCTGGTAGATGGCCGGCTGTCTTCCGTCCCTTGACCTTTGCCGTTTACGTCGTACCTCGATGCTAAGGTTGGGCAAGGTCGGGGCGAGCTCGGTGAAGGGTAGGTGCCTGGCATGGCGTCCGTCGATGACGTGGCCGCCGCAATCATCAGCGAACATCCCGGGCTGGATCAGATGCAGCTGCACAAGCTGCTCTACTTTGTCCAGGCCGCCAGTCTCGTATGGCAGGACACGCCGGCCTTCGATGTAGAAATTGAGGCTTGGACATGGGGTCCCGTGACTCGTGTGATCGCCGGAAGGTACATGCAGTTTGATAAGCGGCCGATTAGGGATCCTGTCGCAGGCGATTCAAAACACCTCGATAGCGAGCTTCGTCAAACAATCAAGAAAGTGGTCGAAAGGTATGGAGACCTTTCGGGTCCCACCCTGGCGAAACTCACGAAGGCTCCTGAAAGTCCGTGGCGGCAAGTCCGTCGTGGACTTCCTGACGATGCGTGGAGCGATCGAGAGATTCCCAGATCATTGATCAGGCGGTATCACCGTCAGCATGGTGTCCTTGGGACGAGGTTGACGCCTACAGAGAAGCGACTGGCTCAACGGTATCTTGAGAACCGTGACACGGAGGCGCTCGCTGATCTCTTTGAGGAAGCTACTGGCGCAAGGCCCCAGATCTCGAGTGAGCTAAAACGCGCTAGCAAGTGAAGCCATCACTTCATTTCGAGGTGCTCACTAAAGACGGACGCGGACGAATTACGAGCGGATGGCTCCGCGGGACTGACCATAACGGCGTTAGCGTCGACGAGTTAATCGAATGGGAAGATGGAGTTGAGCCGGCAGACGTTTTCGAGAAGCTGGCGGCGATCAACAACAACGAGTTTCGCGCGGGATCCTAGAACCTCGAGCCCCTGAAATCTCGGAGTGAAGGTGTGAACCGAAAGGGTTCCCTACGGGCATCGACCACTACGTGAAGTGCTGTGACCAAACGTCACGGTTACATATTCCGCTTGAACAATCGCGTGTGGCTGGGCTCTAAGCCCCCTAATCTGCGAGACGAACTCAATCGCGTACTGGAATACGAAGCCAAAGCGAAAGCCATAAGTCAGTCCAACCTGCCCGGCCGTACCGTTTCCTACCCCAACTCAGTAGTAGCCGAGGTATATACGGCGACGCTCGCGAACGGGGTTTCGGTTTCGATCCATCGACACGGACTGATCGTTTACGACTTCACCGAAGTGTCTCCTCATGACAAAGAGCTTACAACGCCAGCCGAGGAGGCTCGACTTGAGGCTGAGCGCCTCAAGTTCATGAATGGGCACGCCCTATGCATCCACTCAGCTCTGCTGAGAATCGAGCGTCGAGGACATCAGCTCAATCGGGTCCGGCGGGATGACGTGATTCGGTTCGACAACGGCGGGGGCTCTGGCCTTGCTCGCGCAACCCTAGACCTGAGTCCGCAAGACACTGAGGATTTCGCATGGTACGACCGTCCGTGGATCCTCGGGACGCCGGTAATCGAGGAAGCGACAGCGGTTCTGAACACCGCCTTGACGTGCGACGAATCTCGAACACTCGATTTGCTATCGCTTCTCAGCGAGGCCATGGAAGCTCGCCAAGAGGCTAACCACGCCCTCGCACTTGTGGCGGGATGGACCGTCTGTGAGTTTCTGCTAGGCCGCGAATGGAAGAACTACATCGCCGAACGTCGCATACTTCCCGGGGCTGAGTGGCGCATCGAGGTGAATAGCGAAAGAAAGAGGGGCCTCACAGGTCGCGACTTTACAGCCAAGGTGCTAGGCGAAGTGCTTTCACTGGAAGGGAGAATCCCCTTCGATCTGTACCAACAGCTCGAGAAGGCACGCGCCGCCCGGAACAAGTGGCTGCACGAGATGAAATGGCCCGCTCCCAGCGCCTCATGGGAAGCAACCTTTGGCGCCCAGCTGTTCCTCAACCATTCCCTCGGGCTCAAGCTTCTAGTAGCCCGATAGCCAGAGTGTCCCCGAGGAGCAGAATCCTCGAGTGCTCACTCCGCGCGTCGAAATAGAAACATGCCTTCGGGACCGGGTAGTGGCTGTTGGGCATCGTAGTACCAGGACATCGTTTCAAGCTTCCAGCCTAGGTCTTCTATCGCGGCGATCGTTTCCGGAAGGCCGCTAGTCATTGCCTTGCCGCCGCGTGGATTCGCCCAGCGGAGGAGATAGAAGCGGGCGCCCTGCGAGGTTGCGCGCTTAGCATCCTCGGCGTGTCGGTCCGCCGTAATAGCGACCTTCTCGGTTTCCCTTTCTGCTTTCGCGTGCTCCCGATACGCCTTGATGTCTGCCTGCCGTTTCCGATCCTCTTCTAACGCCTGCTTCGCTTTATCGAAGACGCTCAATGGCTTCTCCACCTTCCAAGTCGCCAAGATTGTCTACCCTATCGAGCGTGTAGTGCTAGTTCTTCCAGGTTGGCACCGAGGGCAGCCCGGTATTTCGGCTCTTCGGGTGCGACCGTGGCCCTTGGCGGGAAGCATCCTACGAGGGCGTACCGCAGGTCAAAGATTGGCTATTGGGGGGAAGATGAAAGTAGCTCTGATTACGGCCGTGGTTAGCAGCGGTCTCGCGCTTATCACTCAGGCTGTGCTTCGGTTCCTGGACTCTCGAGCTGCGCGACACCATGAAGTCATGCGGCACCGCAGAGAAGCCCTTCATAAAGCTCTAACGGTGATCGACCACATCTACTCAAACTCCGACTGGGAGGGAAAGCCGCCAGTCCGTCCGCACGAGTGGGATCTGTCTTTGGCGCACGAGGCCATGAACTTGATCATCCTCTACTGCGACAACCCTAACGAGCTCTTCGCCGCGTTCGCTGCTGCCACTGGGTTGCGTGGCCCTGACGCCCCAGTTCAACGCTACGGGCCGAAGGATCTTGATCGTTTTCGCCGCGAGGTGAGTCGTGAGCTCGGGCTAGAGCCAAAGGACTACTATTCGAATCCCGACCTGGGGTGGATCGTTAGCTTCCCAGGCGCGGTGTGATAGTCACATTTCGGAACGCGGTGAACGCCCGGTCAACATGAGCGTTGACCCGTGGCGTGTCGCCTTGTCCCTTCTCAGTCATCGCCGCACGTCACCCAACCGGGCGAGACGAAGCGGAATCGCCTAAGCCCGATTTCTCCCTGCGCGACCTGCAAACCCTAGTTTTCTCCTCCCATCGCACGTTCTCTTCTCACCGGCTGCCTGCACCGGTAAAGACCTTCGTCCGAAACGCCGATACTTCCAAACGAGGCTGCTTGCAGCCGAGCGGCCGGATCCCCACGGCGGGGTCCGGCTTTCGATGTTTGACGGGAGGAGAGGTACATGGCGAAGCTGCTCGTCGTGGACGATGAGCCGGCGATCCGCCTGTTGATGCAAGCCATCCTTTCGCAGGAAGGCCACGACGTCGACACGGCATCGGACGGAGTCGAGGCGCTCGCGTCCGTTGAACAGGAGCTGCCCGACGTCATCCTGCTCGACCTCGCCATGCCGCAGATGGATGGCTGGCGCTTCCTCGAGGAGCTCCGCAACCGCGGCCTCCGCTCGAAGGTTCGCGTCATCATCGTGTCGGCGATGTCGGACGCCGAGTCGCTCGAGCGGGGCCAGTCCGAAGGCGTGGCCGAGCACGTCGCCAAGCCGTTCGACGCGGACGCGATCGTGCGGTCGGTGGAAGCCGTGCTCCAGGAGGCGCCGGAGGACGTGCTCGCCCGGCGAGCCCATCCCGAGGATCTCGCCCGCCTCATCGGCAAGCTTCAGTCGCTCGAACAGTAGCGCGGCCGCTCAGACCGCGAAGCGGAACTCGACGACGTCGCCTTCGCGGACGACGTACGCCTTTCCTTCCTGGCGGACGAGGCCCTTCGATTTGGCCTGGTTCCAGGAGCCGGCCGCAACGAGCTCGTCGTAGGCGACGACTTCTGCGCGGATGAAACCGCGCTGGAAGTCCGAGTGGATCGCGCCGGCGGCTTCCGGGGCGGTCGCGCCCCGATGCACCTCCCACGCGTGCGACTCTTTCTCCCCGGCCGTCAGGAACGTGACCAGGTCGAGTTTGGTGTACACCTCGCGGATCACCCGGTCGATCCCGCGGCCGGTAAGACCGTAGGACGACAGCAACTCCGCGGCATCGACCGGCTCGAGGCCGGCGACCTCCGCCTCGAGCGCTCCGGCGACCACGACCGCGCCGTCCGGGAGTGTCCCTTCGGCGCCGCCCTCGCCGGCATTCGCCACCACCACGGCGGGTTTCAGCGTGAGCGGCGCGAGCGTCGTGAGGTCCCGATGCTCTTCGGGCGACCACTCGATGCCCCGCAGGGGCTTTCCCGCCTCGAGCGTCTCCTTCGCACGTTCGAGGGCCGGGATCAGCCGCTTCGCATCGGCGTCGAAGCGCGCGGCCTTCGTGTCGCGCTCAAGCTTCCCTTCGATCACGGCGAGGTCCGCGATCGTCAGCTCGAGCTCCAGCTCCTCGAGCTCACGCGCCGGATCCGCCGGCTCCGCGCCCGGGTACGCGCGGACCACTTCGAGGAGCGCGTCGGCCTCGCGCAGGTTCCCGAGCAGCTCGGCGGACAAAGAGCCGGCGCCGCGGGACCCTCGCCGAACCAACCCCGAAACCTCGACGAACCGCAGGGACGCGTACACGATCTTCTTCGAGGAATGCAGCTTTCCGAGGACGTCCAAGCGTTCGTCGGGCACCGGGACGACGGCCTGGTGCGTCCGTTGCGACGCGGATCCCTCGGCGGCGGTGAGCGCGGTGAAGATCGTCGTCGCTCCGGCGCCCGGCAACCCGACGATCCCGACCGACCGCATCAGAACCCGGCCTTACGACGTGCAGCGGCCTCGAAGGGGTTCCGCCGGTAGCCGACGATGCTGGCGAGAGGATAGGCGAGGAGCATCACCGGTCCGAGGAGCTCCCACTGGCGCACGTGAACCAGCTCGTGCGCCCACAGACGGTCGTCGAGCGGACGATTCGCGATCACGACGTGTCCGAGCGTGATCGCGGCGAATCCCATGCGGCGGTGGAGAGCGCCGAACCCTCGGCCGCTGGAGAACGCGAGCACGCCGTCGCGGACGCGTGGGACGCTGATCGTGGTCGCGCCGACGAGGAGACCCACCAGCGTTCCGGGAAGCGCCCAGAGGTACGAGAGCGCTCGCGCGACTGCGCTCACGCGCGCCGCAGGGAGATCGTGATGCGCAAGCCGTCCACGGTGACGTCGGCTTTGCCTTCGGGTTCCTCGACGGGGACGCGAACGATCGACGTCGCGAGCGTCTCTGAGGCGAGCCAGTCGAGGTGCGGCTCGATCGCCTCCCACGCCTCGGCGGGCGCCTCGATCCCGAGGTGGATCCGGTCTGAGACCGCCAGCCCCGACTTCTTCCGGAGATTCTGAACCGCGCGCGACAGTTCGCGGGCCATCCCCTCGCCGAGCAACTCCGGCGTCATGCGCGTGTCGATCGCGACGGTCAAGCCTCCGTCGGCGGCCGTTACCCAGTCTTCCTCCGTCGGTGCGTTGGCGAGGACCTCGACGATCTTGACGTTCAGCTCCTCCGCGATGATCGCGGCGTGACGGATGGCCTGGTCGGCGCCTGTGCCGATGATGAGCACGCGGGCGAGCGGCTGGCGAACCTTGATCTTGGCTTGTTCGCGCGCCTGCAGCCCGAGCGTCACCGCTCGGCGGGCGGCGGCCATCGAGGTGCGCAGTTCTTCGTCGATCAGCGACTCGTCGAACCCCGGCCAGTCGGCGAGGTGGACGCTGTCGGGAGCCTCGGGTCGAACGGAGCAGACGATGTTGTCCCATATCTCGTCGGCCACGAATGGCGTGAACGGCGCCAGCAGGAGGGCGAGCGCCTTCAAGGACTCATAGAGCGTCGCGTGAGCGCCGACCTTGTCGCGCTCGGAGGTCTCCTTCGCGTAAAAGCGCCGGCGCGAGCGACGCACGTACCAGTTCGACAGGTCCTCGACGAACGCCGCGATCCGCCGCCCGGATGCGGTGCAGTCGTAGCCTTCGAGGCCTGCGGTGGCCGTCCGCACGGTGTCGTGCAGCTCGGCGAGCAGCCACCGATCGAGCTCGTGGCGTTCGGCCACCGGGACGCTGGCGGTCGTCGGGTCGATGTTCTCGGTGTTCGCGTACAGCGTGTAGAAGGAGTACACGTTCCAGAGCATGCGCTGGAAACCGCGCTGGACCTCGGCGATCGTTTCGAAACCGACGCGGCGGGTGGCCCACGGGTTCCCCGCGGTGAAGAAGAACCAACGAAGCGCGTCGGCGCCGAACTTGTCGATGATCTCCCAGGGGTCCAGCACGTTTCCGAGCGACTTCGACATCTTCCGGCCGTCTTCTTGGACGATCAGCCCGAGGCAGACGCAGTTCTTGTACGCGGATTGTTCCCAGAGAAGCGTTCCGATCGCGAGCAGCGAGTAGAACCACCCGCGGGTCTGGTCGATGCCTTCGCAGATGTAGTCGGCGGGGAACCGGCGCTCGAAGACGTCCTCGCGCTCGAACGGATAGTGCCACTGCGCGAAGGGCATCGAGCCGGAGTCGTACCAGGCATCGATCACCTCTCGGACACGCCGCATCTCGCCGCCGCACTCGGTGCAGCCGAACGTGACCTCGTCGATCGAAGGACGATGCAGATCGAGGCCGGACAGGTCGCGGCCCGCGCGCTCGGCGAGGTCGGCGACCTCACCGATACACACGACGTGGTCCTGCGGGCAACGCCACACCGGCAGTGGCGTTCCCCAGTAGCGGTTGCGGGACAGCGACCAATCGATGTTGTTGGCGAGCCAGTCCCCGAAGCGCCCGTGCTTGATGTGGTCGGGGTACCAGTTCACCGCCTCGTTCGAGGCCAGCAGATCCTTCTTGCGCTCCGTGGTGCGGATGTACCAGGAGGTCCGCGCGTAGTAGAGGAGCGGCGTCTTGCACCGCCAGCACAACGGATACGTGTGCTCGATCGTCTCTGCGCGGAACAGCAGCCCGCGCGCGTCGAGGTCGGCGATGATGTCGGTGTCGGCTTCCTTCACGAACCGGCCCGCCCACGGCGCGACCTGTGCGGTGAACTTCCCTTCCTCGTCGACGAGGTGGATCACCGGGAGGCCGTTCTCACGGCCTACCGCCAGGTCCTCGGCGCCGTACGCCGGCGCCATGTGGACGATCCCGGTTCCGTCCTCTGTCGTGACGAACTCGGCTGCGACGACGTACCAGGCCCGCTCGGTGGGCTGTGCGAACCGGAAGGGCGGCTCGTAGGAGCGGCCTTCGAGGGACCCCGCGTCGAAGTGCTCGACGACCTTCGCGTCCTGGCCGAGGACGCGACGCACCAGCGGCTCGGCAAGGATGAGCCGCTCGCCTTCGTGTTCGACCGCCACGTACGGAACTTCGGGATTGATCGCGACGGCTGCGTTCGACAACAGCGTCCACGGTGTCGTCGTCCACACGAGCAGCGACGTGTTCTCCTCGCCCTCGAGCGGGAAGCGCACGTACACGCTGGGATCGGTCACCGTCTCGTATCCCATGGCGACCTCGTGATCCGACAGCGGGGTGCCGCAACGCGGGCAGTAGGGGACGACCTTGAAGTCCTCGTACAGCAGCCCCTGGTCGTAGATCTTCTTCAGCGACCACCAGACGCTCTCGATGTAGTCGTTCGACATCGTCTGGTACGCGTCGCCGAGGTCGGTCCAGTAGGCGATCCGCTCGGTGAGGCGCTCCCAGTCGGATACGTAGCGCAGGACGCTCTCGCGGCACCGCGCGTTGAACTTGTCGATGCCGTACGCCTCGATGTCTCGCTTGGACTTGAGGCCGAGCTCCTTCTCGATCTCGAGTTCGACCGGAAGGCCGTGGCAGTCCCAGCCTCCGCGGCGGGGAACGGAGTAGCCGCGCATCGTCTTGTAGCGCGGATAGATGTCCTTGAAGACGCGAGCCAGGACGTGGTGCACGCCGGGCCGCCCGTTCGCCGTCGGCGGACCTTCGTAGACGACGTACTCGTCGGCTCCCTCGCGGGCAGCGACGGAGCGGGCGAACACGTCCTTGTCGCGCCACCGCTCGAGGATCTGGACCTCGAGCGCGGGCATGTCGACCTGCGATCCGACCGCGCGGAAGACGGGCATGCGGGCCATGATATCGGGCGGTGGGGAGCTCCTCGGTCGATAAAGGGCGACGTCGCCGACGTCGTCGAGGACGGCAGCGACGGCCCGGTGCTTCGCCTGCACGTGCCTCCGCGTTCCTCGCGCCGGGGCGTGATCGGCGCTCGGGTGTCGCCCTCGCGCTTGAGCCGTATCTCCGGCGCGACGTCGCGCTCGGAACGGCTTTTCGTGTCGGGCGAAACGGCCGGAAGTCCGCGTCGGCGGGTAGCCGAGCGGCTCGCGGCCGGATCGGGAAAACGCGGGGAGCGGAAGCTGCACAACCCCCCGTGACCTGCGGGAACTGGTTGACACCCCCCAGGGCGGGCGTTACCCTACAGCGCTCTGCGCCGGGGGACCCCGGCATCCGACGAGTCCTGGAAGGGAGCCTCGTGGCTCGCCCCGCCAAGAAGGCGGCACCCAAGAAACCCGCGAAGCCGGCACCGGCGAAGAAGGCCGAAACCAAGCCCCGGCCGAAGGGTGCCGCGAAGCGCGCCCCGACCGCCGCGAAGCCCGCGGCTCCTCCGAAACCGGCCGCGGCCGCCAAACCGGTCGCGCCCCCCGCCAAACCGGTCGCTCCACCCCGTAAGCGCAAGGGCAACGCTGCGGGACTGACCCCAACCGAGCTCGAGGCGATCCGCAAGGAGCTGAACGAGGCGCGAGACCTCCATCGCAAGGAGCTGGCCGAGCTCGAAGCAGGCACGTTCAACCAGTCGCAGTCCGACCTCTCCGGCGAGGTGTCCTTCGACGAGGAGTCTGCCGACGCCGGAACCTTCACCTTCGAGCGCGAGCGCGATCTGTCGCTCAGCAACAACATCCGCGACCTGCTCGAGAAGGTCGAGGCGGCGTTGAAGCGCATGGACGCCGGGAGCTACGGTGAATGCGAGCGCTGCGGGCGTCCGATCGACAAGGCGCGCCTGAAGGCGTTGCCGTACTCGGTGCTCTGCATCGACTGCAAGAAAGCAGAGGAGCGGGTCCGCTAGCGCGGCGCCGCCCGTCGCTCCTCGCCGTGAACCCGCGCCGCCTGCTCGCACTCGTCGCGGGCGTGACCGTGGGTGCGGATCAGATCACCAAAGCCATCGCGCTGTCGGCGTTGAACGACGGCGAGTCGATCCCGGTCGTCGACGGTGTTCTCCACTGGACGTTGCAACGCAATCCCGGCGCGGCGTTCGGGCTCTTCCAGCGTGCGCCGGTCGTGTTCACGGTGCTGGCGATCATCATCGCCGTGGTGATCGTCGCGACCGCGCCGCGCGTGCGCGACACGTTGAACGCCGTCGCGCTCGGCCTGGTGCTCGGCGGGGCGCTGGGGAACCTCGGCGACCGGCTCTTCCGGCCGCCGGGTCCGTTCCGGGGGCGAGTCATCGACTTCATCGACTTTCGCATCTGGCCGACGTTCAACCTCGCCGACGTCGGCGTCGTGATCGGCGCCGCGCTCCTGGCGATCGCCTCGTTCCGCGCCGACCGCCGCGACGCGGCGCAGCCATCGCCGTGAGCC
>JBBDRM010000138.1:59865-86271 GCA_040905475.1 Actinomycetota bacterium | reverse complement strand
ACCTCCAAGCGGTTGCCCATGACGGGCGTACAAGGGAGAGGGGCCGCGCGGTGCGCGGCCCCTCAACTTCTTAACTAGGCGACGGGGCGAACGTTCGAGGCGTTCGGGCCCTTCTGGCCCTGTGTAACCTCGAACTCGACCTCTTGGCCTTCCTTCAGCGAACGGTATCCCTCACCAGCGATGCCGCTGTGATGAACGAAGACGTCGTCCCCTCCCTCACGGGAGATGAAGCCGAAGCCTTTCTCGTCGCTGAACCATTTGACGGTTCCGCGCATGTCGTACCTCCTTCCGGCGCCCTTCGGCGCAAAAGATCCGGCTCCGAGTTGTAGGAGTCGTGAGATGGGTCCGGAAAAAGGAACGGCCGCGGCAGGAGACCGCGGCTACACACCTTTGACGCGAAACCTCGAACTCGGGCGTTAGCCTAGCATGCCGCCGGATAAAACGATAGAAGGCAAGCTCAGAGGGTCGGCGGGAGATCCGCGTCGACCAGGAACATCACCCAGCCCGCTCCTTCGAGGCGCTCCCGCGCGTCTCGAAGTGCCTGCTCTCCTCCCACGGCTTCAGGACCCAGCAAGCGTCCGGCGAACCACACCATCCGTGCCAGCGAGTTCCCCAGACCGCGGGCGCGCGCGAGCTCGAGCGCATGATCCATCGTGGCGCGCGCCGTCTTCTCGTCGCCGTCGTCCACCGCCATCAAAGCCTTCGCCTTGAGCGCCGACGACTCCGCAGACAGGTCGATGCGCGTCGCAGCCTCGCTGAGGATGGTCCGTGCTTCGTCGCTCCGGCCGAGCATCCGAAGCGTCCGGGCAAGCTCGGCCGCGATCCAGCCGATCAGCTGGCGGTCCCCGAGCTCGCGCGTTATCGCGAGCGCCTCACGGAGCGGCCGCTCGGCCCCCCGCGGCCGGTCGAAATGACGCAGGATCTCACCAAGGTCGGCGAGTACGCTCGCGGTCTCCCAGCGCGCGTCGATGTCGGCCAGCGTGGCCGCGGCGGCCTCGAGGTGCGGGATCGCCTCGTCGATCCGTCCCATGATCCCGAGCGCAGCGCCGAGCTTGTGCTGGGCGACGGCGGTGGTGAACGGATCCTTCATCGACCGGCCGATCTCGAGCGCGCGCTCGATGAACGGAAGCGTGGCCGCCTCGTGCTCGAGCGACGAGGTCATGCTGGCGAGGAACGTGAGCGCCCGCGCGATAGCCCACGGATCGCCGTCGGGATTGGCGGTCGCCACGTCGAGCGCTTCCTGGAACATCTCCTTGGCTTTCGCGAGGTCGTTGCGGGCGTGATACGGCGCCCACGCCGCGATCAGAAGCGTCCGAGCGAGCCCGAATGCGCGGCTCGGTTCGTCGAGCCTGCGCGCTGCGTCCAGCGCGCGCGCGAAATGCTCCTCCGCCCGCGGTATCTCCCCTTCGATGTTGAGCGCGATGTCGCCGATGAACCGATGCGCGAAGCACAGCACCCAGTCGTCCTCGGGCCCGAACATCAGGGCACGCTCCAGCGTCGCACGCGACTCGGGGAATTCACCGAGCCAGTAGCGAGCCTCTCCGATGCCGCAGAGCACCTGCGCTTCGCGCGCGCTCCACTGGTCCTCGGGCCCGGCCAGCGCAAGCGCACGCTCGTACCGGCCGATGGCCGTGCGAGACTCCATCCGCCGTCGCGCGATATCGCCCGAGTGCTGCAGCGCGTCGACGGCACGCTCGGCGATCGAGCGATCCGACGGATCGAGGTCGACGGACGCGTGGGCCGCCCGCTCGAGGTGATGCGCGAGCCCGGCCGGGTACCGTCCTTCCGACTCGAGCCGGTCGGCCACGGCCAGGTGGAGCTGAAGCCGCTCGCGTTTGGCGAGCGAGTCGTACGCGACGTCGCGAACGACGTCGTGCTTGAAGCGCCACATCTCGGAACGCTCCTGGTCGCGCACGAACAGCTCCTCGTCCTCGAGCCGCGCGAGCGCCTCATCGGACGCCTCGACGACGATCGCGAGGTCGGTTGCGAAGAAGCTCGACCGCGGGAAGACCGACGCCTTCCGGACGACGTCGCGCGAGCGCGGGTCCAGGTGGTCGATGCGTGCCGCCACGACCGCATGCACCGTCGCCGGGAGCGGCGGCGCGACGGCGGCCGGCTCCTCGTTGCGCTCGTGCAGGAGCATGCCGGTGGTCTCCACGATGAAGAACGGGTTGCCGCCGGCGTGCCGCGCGACGCGTTCGGCGGTTTCGTCGGCGAGTGACCCGCCCGAGGCGCGCGCGAGCTCGATCGCGTGTTCCTCGGACAGCGGCTCGAGCCGGAGCGTGATGGCATCGGTCACGGCGCCCGGCCATCCCGGGAACGTATGGAGCATCTCGTCGCGCCCGGCGCACACGATGACGACCGGCAGCCGCCGGCCTCGCACGCCCACCTGCTCGATCAGCTCGAGCAGGTCCGCAGGCGCGAGCTCGAGATCCTCGAACGCGACGACCACCGGCCCGCCCGAGCGCGTCAGCCCGGTGAGGTACGCGACCAGTCCGGCGCGTACCTCGGCGAGCTGGTAGGGGCGCTGTGCCCCGCGATCGGCTCCGATGCCGAGCGCCAGCGCCAGCCGGTCGGTCGTCTCCTGCTCGGCTTCGCGCAGACACACCTCGTCGACACGCGCGTGGAGGCGCTGCAGGACCGTTTCGGGCGGATCGGTCGCGTCCGCGCCGATCTCGTGCCGGAGCATCTCGCCGACCGAAGCGAAGAGCGCGTCCTCCTCGAACCGTCCCGCGCGGCCGCGCAGAACGGTGACGTCCTCCTCGACCGAAGACAGCAGCTCCTCGACGAGCCGCGACTTCCCGATGCCGGGCTCTCCGAGCACCGTGACGAGATGCAGGCGCGAGGTCTCTCGCGAGCGCGCCAGCGTCTCGCGGAGCAGCGTCAGCTCGCGGTGGCGGCCGACGATCGGGATCGTCCGGCGCGAGGATCGGAACGAGAGCGAATCAACCGGCCACGCCGTCAGCGGCTGGTCGAACCCCTTGGCGACGACGGTTCGCGGCTCGCCGAACGAGACGGTGGTGCGCGTCAGCTGCCGGGTCGTCTCGCCGGCGAGGATCTCACCGGGCTCGCCCGCCTGCTGCAAGCGCGCCGCGAGGTTCACCGCCGCCCCCGAAGCCAGGAACTGATCTGCGGGCCCCGAACCGACGACGACCGGTCCCGAGTTGATCCCGATCCGCACCTGGAGCGGCGCCGGGAGCCCGAGCTCCTCGCCGAGCCGGGCCGTGCGATCGCGGATCTCGATCCCGGCGCGGACCGCACGCAATGCGTCGTCGTCGTGCGAATACGGCACCCCGAAGATCGCCATGACCGAGTCGCCGACGAACTTCTCGGTGCGCCCGCGCAACGAGCCGATCCGCTCCGACGCCTCCCGATAGAACGCGCCCTGAAGCTCGCGGAACCGCTCGGGATCGATCGACGCCGCGAGCTTGGTCGAGTCGGTCAGGTCCGCGAAGAGCACGCTGACGACCTTGCGCTCCGCCGACAGCGGCACCTCGGTCGGGGCCCCGCACCGCGGGCAAAACCGAGCCTCCTCCGGAAGCTCCGCCCCACACCGCGAGCACACGGTCCCCACAACCGAAAGCATAATGGCGAGCCGAGATCCCGATCGCGTTGAGTCCGCCCGGGTCATGACTGAGGGGAGGTAGGGAGATTCCCGGAGGCGACTGTCATGACAGTCATGACAGACATGTCTGTCACCGTCGGGGAGAGGTACTACCCGCCGCCGCCGTGGGGACCTATGCCTTGCGGAACTCCAGGCCATCGGCGGTCGCGTCGACCTCGACCCGATCACCCTCGGCGAACTCGCCTCCGAGCAGCCGCCGCGCGAGCGCGTCCGAGATCTCACGCTGGATCAGCCGCTTCAGCGGCCGGGCGCCGTACGCCGGGTCGAACCCTCGTTCCGCCAGCCACTCGCGCGCCTTGTCCGACAGCTCGACGGTGATCTTGCGTTCCTCGAGCCGGCGCTGAAGACCGGCGATCTGGATGTCCACGATCTGGCGCAGGTGTTCCGCGCTCAGCCGGTGGAAGATCACGATGTCGTCGACCCGGTTGAGGAACTCCGGACGGAAGTGTCCCCGCACCTCGGCCATCACGCGCTGCGATATCAGATCCTCCGACAGATCGGTGTCCATGATCGCGGCCGACCCCAGGTTCGACGTCATGATCACGACCGTGTTCCGGAAGTCCACCGTCCGGCCCTGACCGTCGGTCAGCCGTCCCTCGTCGAGCAACTGAAGCAACACGTTGAACACGTCGGTGTGCGCCTTCTCGATCTCGTCGAGCAGCAGCACCGAATACGGGCGCCGGCGAACGACCTCCGTGAGCTGGCCTCCCTCGTCGTAGCCGACGTACCCCGGCGGCGCGCCGATCAGGCGCGACACGGAGTGCCGCTCCTGGTACTCGCTCATGTCGATCCGAACCAGCGCCTTCTCGTCATCGAACAGGAACTCCGCGAGCGCGCGAGCCAGCTCCGTCTTTCCGACCCCCGTGGGGCCGAGGAACAGGAACGACCCCACCGGCCGGTTCGGATCCGACAGTCCCGAGCGCGCGCGGCGGATCGCGTTCGATACCGCTTCCATCCCGCGCTCCTGACCGACGACGCGCCGGTGCAGATGCTCCTCGAGGTGGATCAGCTTCGCGATCTCGCCTTCCATCAGCTTCGAGACCGGGATGCCCGTCCACGTGGCGACGACCTCAGCGACGTCCTCCTCGTCGACCTCTTCCTTGAGGTAGTGCGAGGTCTTCTGCAGCTCCGCGAGCCGCGCCGACGCCGACGAAAGCTCCTTCTCGAGCGAGACCAGCGTTCCGTAGCGAAGCTCCGCGGCGCGCTCCAGCTCGCCGTCGCGCTCCGCCCGCTCCGCCGAAGACCGCGCCTCTTCGAGCCGGGTCTTCAACCCGCGGATCGCGGTGACCGCTTCCTTCTCCTCGAGCCAGTGCGCCTTCATCCCCGACGACCGCTCGCGCAGCTCCGCCAGCTCCGACTCCAAGCGCGCGAGGCGTTCGATCGAACCGGCGTCGGATTCCTTCTTCAACGCGGCTCGCTCGATCTCGAGACGCTTCATCTGACGCTCGACCTCGTCCAGCTCGGTCGGCATCGAGTCGATCTCGATCCGCAGCCGCGAAGCCGCCTCGTCGATCAGGTCGATCGCCTTGTCCGGCAGGAACCGGCCCGTGACGTATCGCGCGGACAGCGTCGCCGCCCCCACGATCGCCGCGTCGGTGATCCGAACGCCGTGGTGCACCTCGTACCGCTCCTTCAGCCCGCGCAAAATCGAGATGGTGTCCTCGATCGAGGGCTCGCCGACCGTGACCGGCTGGAACCGGCGCTCGAGCGCGGCGTCCTTCTCGACGTGCTTGCGGTACTCGTCGAGCGTCGTCGCGCCGATCAGGCGCAGCTCACCGCGAGCCAGCAACGGCTTGATCATGTTGCCGGCGTCCATCGCGCCTTCGGCGGCGCCGGCACCGACGATGGTGTGCATCTCGTCGATGAACGTGACGACCTCGCCGTCGGACTCGGTGATCTCCTTCAGGACGGCCTTCAGCCGCTCCTCGAACTCGCCGCGGTACTTCGCGCCGGCGATCATGCCGCCGAGGTCGAGTGCGATCACGCGCTTGTTCTTCAACCCCTCGGGCACATCGCCGTCCACGATCCGCGACGCCAGCCCCTCGACGATCGCCGTCTTGCCGACGCCGGGCTCGCCGATCAGAACCGGGTTGTTCTTGGTTCGGCGGGACAACACCTGGATGACGCGCCGGATCTCGTCGTCGCGCCCGATCACCGGGTCGAGCTTGCCCTTGCGGGCCGCCTCGGTGAGGTCACGGCCGTACTTCTCCAGCGCGTTGAACGTGTCTTCTGGGTTCTGCGAGGTCACCCGCTGGTTCCCTCGAACCTCGACCAGCGCCGACAGCACGGCATCCCGGGTCACGCCCACCGTCTTGAGCAGAGTCGCGACCGGCCCGGCCACCTCGGTCAGCGCGAGCAGCAGATGCTCGGTCGAGACGTAGTCGTCCTTGAGCGCGCGCGCCTCTTCCTCGGCGCGCTCGAGTACGCGCACCATCGCCGGCGAGGCTGCGACGCGTTCCTGCGCGGCGCCGCTCGCATAGACGCGCGGGATCCGATCGATCAGCTCGTCGACACGATCGCGGAGCGAACGCGGGGACGAGCCCAGTCGCTGAACGAGCGGGAAGACGACGCCTTCCGCATCGGCCAGAAGCCCGTGGAGCAGGTGCTCGGGTTGGACCACCTGCTGATTGCGCGTCGCGGCGAGCGACTGCGCCGCCGCAACCGCTTCTTGAGACTTCAACGTGAGTCTGTCGAACTGCATGGCTCTATCGACCTCCCCGTCTTTCAACGCCGAACGGGGCCTGAGCATTCCGCAACGGCACGAGGGCCGTCTGTTGCGCCTTGCGGATCCGCTCGAGGTTCTCCACGAGCTGTTGCTGAAGCTGCATCGCCTCGCGGCGCAGCCGTTCCATCCGTTCTTGGGCCTGCTCGAGCTGCTGCTGGAGCTGCAGCACCATCTCCGCGCCGGCGAGGTTCATGCCGCGCTCCTGGGTCAGCTCCTGGATGAGCCGGACGATCTCGATGTCGGCCTGGGAGTAGCGTCGCGTATTCCCCTGCGTGCGCTGCGGCCGGATCAGCCCCTTCCGTTCGTACATCCGGAGCGTCTGCGGATGCACGCCGGCCAGCTCGGCCGCGACCGAGATCACGAACAGCGCCCGATCGTCGGTCCCTCGTCGTTGGTTCTTCATCTCACACCCCTAGGTGCGACCTCGGAGACCCGCGGTGCGCTTCACCGAACTCCTCGAGCATCTCGCGTTCCTTCTTGGAAAGCTTGTCGGGGACGACAACGTTCACGGTCGCGAGCAGGTCGCCTTTCCCGCTGCCCTTGCGCTTGGGAGCACCGCGGCCGCGGACCCGCAGGACCTTGCCGTGCTGCGTTCCGGCCGGGATCTTGACCGTGACCGGCTCGTCGAGCGTCGGGACCTTCACTTGCGCGCCGAGCGCGGCCTCGGTGAACGTCACCGGAAGATCCAGCGTCAGATCATCGCCCCGACGTCCGAACAAGGTGTGCGGCGCGACCCGCACGACAACGTACAGGTCGCCCGGCTGCCCGCCGGCGCCGCCGGCAACGCCGCGGCCGCGCACACGGATGCGCGCGCCGTCGGACACGCCGGCGGGGATACGAACCTTGATGTCTTCCTTGCGGCGCTGGACTCCGCTGCCGCGACACGTCTTGCACGGCGTATGCACGATCCGGCCGCTACCGCCGCACCGCTCGCAGGTCCGCACGAACGAGAACAGCCCCTGGCTGTCGGCGACGCTCCCACTCCCGCCGCAGGCCGGACAGGTCTCGACCGGCGTGCCGGGCTCGGCACCGCTGCCGCCGCACGAGGCGCACGGCGCATCGCGCGTGAGCTTGATGGGAACGGTCGCTCCGTCGACCGCTTCCTCGAAGCTGATCGACACTTCGGTCTCGATGTCGCTGCCTCGCCGCGGTCCGCGCGACCGTCCGCCGCGTCCGCCGACGTTCCCGCCGAACAGATCCCCGAAGATCCCGCCGAGGTCGCCGACGTCGAACCCCTCAACGCGGACGTTGCCGCCGAAGGGGTTGGCGCCTCCTCCCCCGAAGCCGCCGGGCCCGAACCCCGACTTGGCCATCTTGCGGACCTCGTCGTACTCGGCGCGCTTCTTGGGATCCGACAGCACGTCGGATGCCTCGGAGATCTCCTTCATCCGGTCTTCGGCTGCTCCGTCGCCGGGATTGCGGTCGGGGTGGTACTTCTGTGCGAGCTTACGGAAGGACTTCTTGATCTCGTCGGCACTCGCGGTCTCCGAGACCCCGAGCACCTTGTAGAAGTCCTTCTCGAACCATGCGCGATTCCCGTTCAATGCCTTCTGACCACCTTGACCATCGCCGGACGAACCACTTTCCCTTTGAGCGTGTACCCGTTCCGCACGACCTCCGCGACCACCGGATCGCCCTCCGCCGGCCCATCGCCAACCTCGAGCACCGCCTCGTGCTGCGTCGGATCGAACGGCTTCCCCACCGCCTCGATCTTCGCCAACCCCTCCTTGTGCAACAGGTCCATGAGCTCGCCGTATACGATCTCGACCCCTCGCACCAACGGCTCGTAGTCCTTCGTCCGATCCGCCGCGATCAACGCCAACTCGAAGTTGTCGAGCACCGGCATCAACTTCTCGACGAGCTGCTGCGAAGCCCTCTCCACGAGCTGCGTCTGCTCTTTCAACACGCGCTTGCGGTAATTCTCGAACTCCGCCTTGAGCCGCTTCAGATCGTCCAGATGCTCGACCGACTCACGCTGGGCGCGCTCGAGCTGCTCCTCGACCGTCGCCTCGCCGCGCTTGCGCTTATCGGTGACACGAGCCTCCGGAGCCGCGGAGGCCTCGGCAGCTCGCGCCGCCGGATCCTCAGCGCGGTCCTCCGTCATCAGCCTTGCGCCTTGATCTCGATGCGGGTGATCGTCATTACCCTCACCTCCTGTTACCTCCTCCCAGCACCGTCTGACATGTCTGACATGTCAGACGCGTCTGAGAAAGCACCTGCTCGCCCGACGCCCTTACGCGTTGTCTCCTTCGTCGACCACTTCCGCGTCGACGACGTCGTCGGACGAACCTGCCGGCCCGGCCGACTCAGCCTGCTGCGCGTTGTACATCGCCTGGCCGACCTTCTGGGCCGCCTGCGAGAGCCGCTCCGACGCCGACGTGATCGCCGAGGTATCCGTGCCCTTGAGGGCTTCCTTCACCTCGTCGAGTGACTTCTGAACGTCGTCGCGCTCCCCTGTCGGGATCTTTTCGCCGTTCTCGGTCAGCAGCTTCTCCGTCTGGTAAACGAGGTTGTCGGCCTGGTTGCGAGCCTCCGCCTCGACGCGACGCTTGGCGTCCTCGTCGGCGAACTGCTCGGCTTCGCGCATCATGCGATCGATCTCTTCCTTCGGCAGCGCCGTGCCGCCGGTGATCGTCATCGCTTGCTCCTTCGACGTCGCGAGATCCTTCGCGGCCACCTGCACGATGCCGTTCGCGTCGATGTCGAACGACACCTCGACCTGCGGCACGCCGCGCGGCGCGGCCGGGATGCCGGTCAGCTGGAACTTGCCCAGCGAACGAACCCCGTGCCCGGTCGCCATCTCGCCCTCACCTTGGAGGACGTGGACCTCGACCTGCGTCTGCCCGTCGTCGGCCGTCGTGAAGATCTCGCTCTTACGAGTCGGGATCGTCGTGTTCCGCTCGATGAGCTTCGTGAAGATCCCGCCCTTGGTCTCGATCCCGAGCGTCAGCGGCGTCACGTCGAGCAGAAGAACGTCCTTCACCTCGCCCTTGAGCACGCCGGCCTGGATCGCAGCGCCGACCGCGACGACCTCGTCGGGGTTGACGCCCTTGTTCGGCTCCTTGCCGCCGGTCAGCTCCTTCACCAGCGCCTGCACGGACGGCATGCGCGTTGAGCCGCCGACCAGGATCACGTGATCGATCGCCTTCACGTCGATCCCCGCGTCCTTCACGGCCATCGTGAACGGTCCCTTGCACCGGTCGATCAGATCCGACGTCATCCGCTCGAACTCCGAGCGGGTCAGCTTCTCCTCCAGGTGCAGCGGCCCTTCGGCCGTCGCCGTCACGAACGGGAGATTTATCGTCGTCTCGGTCGTCCCGGACAGCTCGATCTTCGCCTTCTCTGCGGCTTCCTTCAGTCGTTGGAGCGCCATCCGGTCCTGCGACAGGTCCACGCCCTGCTTGTTCTTGAACTGGGTCACGAGCCAGTCGATGACGCGCTGGTCCCAGTCGTCACCGCCGAGGTGCGTGTCGCCGTGCGTCGCCTTCACCTCGAAGACGCCGTCACCGATCTCGAGTAGCGACACGTCGAACGTCCCGCCGCCGAGGTCGAAAACCAGAACGGTCTCGTCCTTCTTCTTGTCGAGCCCGTACGCCAGCGCCGCTGCTGTCGGCTCGTTGATGATCCGCAGCACCTCGAGGCCCGCGATCGTGCCGGCTTCCTGCGTCGCCTGACGCTGCGAGTCGTCGAAATACGCGGGAACGGTGACCACCGCCTGGGTCACCTTCGCGCCGAGGTAGGCCTCCGCGTCGCGCTTGAGCTTTCCGAGGACCTGCGCGCTGATCTCCTGCGGCGTCCACTTCTTGCCGTCGACGTCGAGCGACCAGTCCTTGCGGCCCATGTCACGCTTGATCGAGCGGACCGTGCGATCCGGGTTGGTGATCGCCTGACGCTTCGCGACCTCACCGACAAGGATCTCGCCCGACTTCGAGAACGCCACGACGCTCGGAGTCGTCCGAGCGCCTTCCGCATTCGGGATCACCGTCGGCTCGCCGCCCTCGAGGACGGCCACGACCGAGTTGGTGGTACCAAGATCGATCCCAACGACTTTCGCCATTTGCTTGCTCCCCTTTCGGCTCCTCTACCAGGTAGAAGAGCACCCAATTAAAGTTATGTGACCCAAGTATAGAAACATGAGTGTCCCACTGTCAAGGCCGTGAACGCCTTGAGCAGGGCTTCTGCCAAAGGACGCCGGCTCTCAGGAGTCTATGAAGGGTGCTACGGCGAGCTCGTATTCCTCCGTGCCCGGGATCGGGCAGGCGAGGACGGCCTCGACGAAGTCCGCCGGGGGGAGGTAGCCGTGCTCGTCCACGTAATGGGCGACCATCTCCGGGGCCACGAAAAGGATGCCGTCGCCCGGGATGCCCACGCTCCCCGCGGCATGGAAATCGCCGCACAGCTCGCAGGTGTGCGAGCCGGCGGTCATCGGCCAGCCGAGTGCCTCGACGCCGTCGTCCCAGCGTTCGCAGATCAGCTCGAGCCGGTCCGAGAACTCAGCCGGGACCGTGCCCTGGTTGAAGGGCTGCGTCGAGGAGAGCCACCCCACCGCTCGGATGAGCCGCCCGGAGACAACCGCCGTCTCTTTGCCGAAATCTGGGAAGTAAGCCACGGAGCGGTTAGCTCGCCCTCGGCAGCGTCCCCTCGATCGAGACCGGTGCGGCGACCCCTATGCCCGCCTCGGCGAAGGTCCCGGCGGCAACCTCGAGCGCCATCTCGTACGTCGCCCTGGGGACGGTCAACGGACATTGCTCGACCTTGCACGGCACCATCGACTCGATCTGGAGAACCCTCCCCTGGCCTATGAAGGCGATGTCGAGCGGGATCAGTGTGTCCTTCATGTAGAAGCTCACCCGGACGGGCTCACGGAAGACGAACAGCATCCCGCGATTCGCCGGTAGCGACTTGACACCCATCAACCCTTCGGAGCGCGCTTCGGGGGTCGCCGCCACCTTGGCGTTGATCGTGAGCGTCGTGGTTCCCGAGCCGAGCACGACCTTGACGCCGGACAAGGACTCGATCCGTCCCTCGCCTCCGCACGCCCCCATGAGGAGGAACGCGACGGCCAGAGCAAGCACGCGCAGCTTCATCGGGCTAATGGTACGTTGCCCGACATGCAGGTTGCAGTGACGGCGGTAGGGGCCGACCGGCCCGGCATCGCCGCCGCCGTGGCCAAGGTCCTGTTCGAGCACGGCGGAAACATCGAGGACTCCCGCATGGCGATCCTCGGCGGCCACTTCTCGATGATGCTCATCGTCGACCTGCCCGAAGACGCCGACGCGAACGCGGTCGAGCGCGCGCTCCACGGTCCGGCGCAAGCGCTCGAGCTCCTCGTGTCGGTGCGACCCGTCGCCGCTTCCACCGCGGAACCTGCCCTCGGGGCGGAGGAATACGTCGTCAGCGTCTACGGCGCCGATAAGCCCGGCATCGTCTTTCGGATCAGCGATACGCTCAGCCGCCACGAGGTGAACATCACCGACCTCGCCACCCGCATCGTCGAGGGGGAGCCGCCGGTCTACGTCGTGCTCATGGAGGTCGTCGTCCCCAAGACCGCCGACATCGCGGCGATCGACGCCGATCTCAAGACGGCCGGTGCGGACCTCGACGTCGACGTCTCGTTCCATCCGCTCGAGGCCGAGACGCTCTAGCGTCGACGTGGCCGTCCGGCCGATCGTCCGCTACCCGAACCCGGTCCTCAAGGCCCGTGCCGAGGAGGTGCCGCCCGGCCCCGACGCCGACGCGCTCGTGCGAGATCTCCTCGACACGATGGAGGCGAGCCCGGCCTGTGTCGGGCTGGCCGCCCCCCAGATCGGCGTCGGCGCGCGAGCCTTCTGCCTCGACGTTTCGAGCCACCGCAAGGCCCGCTCCACGCACGGGCTCATCGTGATGCTCAACCCCGTGATCGTCGCCCGGAAGGGGAGAGCGGTCATGCGCGAGGGATGCATGAGCCTCCCCGACATCACCGCGAACGTGGCCAGGGCCGAGGAGATCGTCGTGGTCGGCTTCGACCCCGAGGAGCGTCCCATGATGATCGAGGCCGAGGGCTTCGAGGCCCGGGCCTTCCAGCACGAGATCGACCACTGTCACGGCGCGCTCTTCCTCGACCGGGTCTCCTCGCTGGCGTCGGACGTTTTCCCGAGGAAGCGCTACGCCCGGTAGGATGCCGCCCCGATGGCCACAGCGGTCCGCGTCACCATCGGCTTCGCGATCATCACCCTGGCCTCCGGCTTCGCGCTGAAGCGCATCGCCTACCTGTTCCGCCTCCTCGTCGCCGGCCGCCGCGACCCCGGCCGCTTCAAGCGGATCCCCGCCAACCTCAAGTACGAGATCATCAAGGTTCTCGGTCAGAAGAAGCTCCTGCAGTGGAAGGTTCCCGGCGTCGCGCACGCGCTGACCTTCTGGGGATTCCTGGTCATCCAGATCACGCTGCTCGAGTCGGTCATCGAGCTGTTCGATCGCGAGGGGAAGCTCCCGTGGATCGGCCACCACGCCTGGCTCGGTTTCGTCGAGGACTTCTTCATCGCCGCCGTCGCCGCCGCGCTGATCGTGTTCGCGATGATCCGGCTCGCGACTCGGCCACGCCTGCTCGGCCGCAGATCGCGTTTCTACTCGAGTCACATGTGGCAAGCGTACGCCATCCTGATCATGATCTTCCTGGTCGTCTCGACCGTTCTGATGGTCCGCGCGGCTCGGGTGGCGCTCGAAACGCTCCCGTACCCGTCGCACGGCGCGTTCCTATCCCACTGGGTCGGCGACCTCATGCGGAACCTGAGCACGAGCGCGCTCCACTGGATCGAGGACGGCTTCCTCCTCGGCCACCTCGCCGTCGTCATGAGCTTCCTCGTGCTCGTCGTGAACTCCAAGCACATGCACATCTTCACCTCGGCGCCGAACGTGCTCTTCGGCCGGCAGCCGCTGGCGCTCGGCCGACTGCAGCCGCTGCACATCGACATGGAGAACATGACCGACGACACGGTGATCGGCGTCGGCAAGGTCGAGGACTTCACCTGGAAGCAGCTCTTCGACACGCTGACCTGCACCGAGTGCGGGCGCTGCCAGTCGGTGTGTCCGGCCTGGAACACCGGCAAGGAGCTGAATCCGAAGCAGCTCATGATGTGGGCTCGCGACAATCTGCTCGCGCGCGGTCCGGAGCTGCTCGGCGAGAAGGAGCCCGGCGAGCTCGCGCCGGTGAACCTCGTTCCCGATGTCTTCTCCGAGGAGTTCCTCTGGTCGTGCGTGACCTGCGGCGCGTGCGTCTACGAATGCCCGGTCGACATCGAGCACGTCGACGCGATCATCGACATGCGCCGCAACCAGGTCATGATGGAGTCCAAGTTCCCGCAAGAGGCCGGCGCGCTGCTCCGCAACCTCGAGAACTCGGGCAACCCGTGGGGCGCCGCCGCGCAGGACCGGATCGACTGGGCGAAGGGGATCGAGGACGACCTCGTCGTCGTCAACGGGCGCATCCCGCCCGACGTGTCCTACCTCTACTGGGTGGGCTGCGCGGGCGCGTTCGATGATCGCGCCAAGAAAGCGGTGCGCGCGTTCGCGGAGCTGATGGTGAAGGCCGGCGTATCGTTCGCGATCCTCGGGACGCAAGAGCCGTGCACCGGCGATCCCGCCCGCCGTATGGGCAACGAGTACCTCTACCAGGAGATGGCGAAGTCGAACATCGCCATGCTGAAGGAGAAGGGGACCCGCAAGATCGTCGCGAGCTGTCCACACTGCTTCAACACGATCGCGAACGAGTATCCCGACTTCGGGGGTGACTTCGAGGTCATCCACCACACCGAGCTGCTCGCCGAGCTGATCAAGGACGGCAAGCTCAAGCCCGAGCAAGACGTCGATGCGCGGGTCACGTACCACGACCCCTGCTACCTCGCGCGCCACAACGACGTGATGTCCCAGCCCCGCACCGTCGTCGGCGCGATCCCCGGCGTGACCACCACCGAGATGCACCGCTGCAAGCGCGGCACGTTCTGTTGCGGTGCCGGCGGCGCGCGCATGTGGATGGAGGAGACCGCCGGCAAGCGCATCAATCACGAGCGGATCGAGGAAGCGCTCGGCACGAACCCCGACATCGTCTCGACCGGCTGTCCCTACTGCATGATCATGCTCGACGACGCGGTCAAAGATAAGGTCCAGTCGAAGGAAGCATCAGAGAACGTTCAGGTACTCGATGTCGCGCAGATCCTCGCGCGCTCGGTCGGCCTCAACGGCCGCAAGAAAGAGCCGGCGCCCGCCGCCAGCGACGCCGGCTCGACCCAGCCGGTTTAACACGCCGCGCGCCCCGGCCCGGCACGGCTCCGCCGGACGAGCCCGGCACCCAGGATCGCCCCGATCAACGCTCCGCCCGCATTGAGCGCACGGCGTCCAACGACGCGATGCCGTCGAGGAACACGCGTCGACACGGTGCGGCCGCTTTCAGACTGCCGCGACGATCTCCCCCTCGGTCTGCGGCTGCACGGCGTGCGCCGGAGGCGATCCCGGGATGAAGCGCCACGCCACGAAGGCCGCCACAAGGACCACGAACCCACCGACCATCAGCGCGAGCTGATACCCGTCGATGAACGACCCGGCGAACGCCTGCGCGACCGCGCCTTGCTGCGCGGGCGTCAGTCCGGCAAGCGCCTCACCGGACAGATGCAGGTGGCCCGCGTTCTCGACGATCGCCGACTGCTGCGCGCCGCTGAGCCCGAGCCCGGCCAGTGCCCCACCGAGCGAGCTCTTGAGTTTGGTCGTGAGCAACGTTCCGAGGAGCGCGATCCCGAACGTGCCCCCCACTTCGCGCGACGTGTTCGTCGTCGCGGATCCCAGCCCGGCCCGCTCCGGTCCGACGGCATTCATGACCGCCGCGGTCATCGGCGCCATCACCGACGCCATACCGAAGCCCATCATCATGAAGATCGGAACCATGATCGCGTACGAGGTGCCTTGGTCGGCGCGGCTGAGCAGCAGCAGCCCCGTGCCGGCGAGCAGCAGCCCGAAAGTCATCGGCAGCCGCGAGCCGTGCTTCGACGCGTAGCGCCCGGCGTTGGGCGCCGCCACGAGGATCATGAGCGTCAGTGGCAGGAACCGGACCCCGGTCTGGAAGGCGTCGTAGCCCCGGACGACCTGCATGAAAAGGCTCGCGAAGAAGAACGTGCCGAACATGCCGAGCGAGATCGCGAACGAGACCCCGTTGCCGGCCGAGAACGCCGGTATGCGGAAGAACTGCAGCGGCATCATGGGGTGCGGCGTGCGCCGCTCCCACCAGATGAACCCGCCGAACATCAGCACAGAAGCCGCGAGCGCACCGACGATCAGCGGATCGCTCCACCCGAGCTGATTCGCCTCGATGAGCCCGTAGGTCACGCTGAAGAGTCCCGCGGTGCCCAGAGCCAGACCGCCCAGGTCGAGCTGCCGCGCGTGCGGGGCGCGAGACTCGCGAACCCAGCGGACGGCCGCGAACGCGCCCAGGATGCCGATCGGAACGTTGAGGAAGAAGATCGACTCCCAACCGACGTGGTCGACGAGCCAGCCGCCCAGCGTCGGGCCGAGCGACAACGCGAGCCCTGAGACGCCCGCCCAGATCCCGATCGCCTTCGCGCGCTCCTGCGGTGGGAACGTGACGGTCAGGATCGACAGCGTCCCCGGCATCAGCAGCGCGGCGCCGACGCCCTGCAGCGCGCGGAACGCGATGAGCATGCCGGTCGAGTTCGACAAGCCGCAACCGAGCGACGCGAGCGTGAACCCGGCGAGGCCGAGCAGGAACATCCGCTTCCGCCCGTAGCGGTCGCCCAGGATCCCGCCGGTAAGCAGCAAGCTCGCGAACGCGAGCACGTATCCGTCCACGATCCACTGCAGCCCGCTCACGCCGGCGTTCAGGTCGCTCGACAGCGTCGGCAGCGCGATGTTGACGACGGTGTTGTCGAGCATCGCCATGAACAGGGCGAAGCACATCGTGAGGAGCACCAGGATCTTCTCGCGCTTGTTCTCTCCCTCGAACATCACTGCACCTCCAGCATCTTGCGTGCGACCTGTATCAAGTGCTCCCGCCGGCGCTTCAACGCCGCCGGCGTGTACGGGTTTCCTCCGGACACCATCCGAGCGAGCTGCGGCAACGCGAACCACACCTGCGTCATGCCGATCAACGTCACCAGCGACATCTGTGCGTCCAGGTTCGGGTCGACCAAGCCGTCCCGCTGGAACCCCTCGAGATCGGCGACGTGCGAGGCCAGGTGTTTGCGCCGTTCCGCCTCGTTGGGGACCGGCTTCGAGCCGAAGTCGAGCGCCTCCCACAGCAGCAGCTTGGTGATCCACGGGTTGGCGGCGTGGAAGTCGAAGAACTCGCCGATCACCTCGGGAAGCCGCTCGGGGTCGTCGGTGGCGATCCCGCGCATCTCCCGCATCTTGCACTCGAGCACGTGCTTGAAGAGCGCTTCCTTGTCGCCGTAGTACTGGTAGAGGAGCGCCTTGTTGCACTTGGCTCGACCGGCGATCTCGTCGACCCGGGCCCCGGCGAAACCGCGCTTCGTGAACTCGGCGAAGGCGGCTTCGAGGATGCGCTCTTTCGTGGCTGCGGGGCTCATCGCCCCGGCAAGGTAACTAACTAGTTAGTTATCCGTCAAGTTCCGGATCAGTTGATGCTTTCGGGGGCGTTATCGCGGTTCACCCGGATGAAGTACGTGACCAGGGCCGGGATCGAATCGCTCCAGGCGTCGCAGGTCTGGATCTTCCCCCACGACGTGAGCGCGATGGCCGGATCCATGTCCGGGTAGGGCGCGAATACCACCTTCTGTGGGTCCTTGCGGAGCAACGCGCCGAGCTCGTTGATCTGCTCGGTGGTGATGCCTCGGTACTGGACCATCACGTGGCCGTGCTCGAGGTTGTGAACCTGCGTCTCGTTCTTGATCGGCTCGGTGTACCCGCCGGCGCCAGCGGGGGAGGCGTAGTGGTTTCCCGAGCTGGGTGGTGTGGTGTTGTAGGTCGCCGTCTGACCGGTGGGGATGTGGGTAGCCGGAAGGATCTCCGGAGAGGCGACCGGGGTGCACCCGGCCGGCAGGCTGGGAGCCGGGCCCGCGCTCGTGTTCGAGTCCCCGCAGGACGCGACCAGGGCGGAAAGGGCGACCATCAGCGCCGCGAGCCGCAGGTTGCGACCATGCCGTGAGCGCCCCGACAATGAACCCGTGGAAGCCATCGAGCCACAGACGGTAACCGAGGAACGGCCGGTTCGCTCGGAGCGGCACCCCGAAGCAGGGCAGGACGAGCCCGGCCTCCGCTTCGCGGACCCTTACTGGGACGACGCGTTCTGCGCCTGGTGGGATCCGACCCTGCGTACCTGCTGCTGACACTCGCTAGGAGGACTACCTTGGCCGGCATCGCCGCGTGGGGCGCGTACCTGCCCACCTTCCGCCTCGACCGGAAGACGATGGGCCGGGCGTGGGACACGCCGTCGCTGCCGGGGGAGCGATCCGTTTCGGCCGGGGACGAGGACTCGCTGACGATGGGCGTCGAGGCGGCCCTCGCGTGCCTGGCCGGGCGCGACCGTTCCGACGTCGACGCGGTCTTCTTCGCCACGACCACGTCGCCCTACGCCGAGAAGCAGGGGGCCGCGACGATCGCGGCCGTGCTCGACCTGCCGAACGCGCTGACCTCCGACGTCACGGGATCGTTGCGCGCCGCCACGACGGCCCTGCGTTCGGCGCTCGACGCCATCGCGGCCGGCACCGCGCGTGCGGTCCTCGTCGTCGCAGCGGACGCTCGGCCCGCCGAGCCCGCCACCGCGACCGAGCAGCTCCTCGGCGACGGCGCCGCCGCCGTGCTCATCACCGCCGACGGCCCGGCCGAGATCATCGGGGTCGCCGGCGTGACCGAGGACTTCACCGGGCCCTGGCGCCGGACCGTCGACCACTACGTCCGCTCCTTCGAGCCCAAGCTCGAGACCGAATACGGCTACGCCCGAGCGGTTATCGCCGCGGCGAAGGAAGCGCTTTCTCGCGCTGGGATCGCCGCCGAGCAAGTCACGAAGTTCGTGGCCTACGCGCCGGACCCGCGCACCCTGGCGACGACCGCGAAGCGTATCGGTGTCGCAGAGGTTGCTCGAGACCCGCTGTTCTCCACCGTCGGCAACCTCGGCGCAGCCCATACGCTCGTTGCGCTCGCGGCGGCTCTCGACGGCGCGGCGGCCGGCGACCACATCATCGCGGTCGCGCAAGGTGACGGCGCCGACGCGCTCGTTCTGCGGATCGGCGCCGGGATCGACGCGGCGCGCTCGGGCGTTCCGGTTGCCGACCTGATCGCTTCGAAGCAGATGCTTCCGAGCTACGAGGGATTCCTGCGTTTCCGCCGCCTGTTGCCGTCGGACGCGTCGGACCCCCGCTCGTCGACCGTCCAGTACTGGCGCGACCGCCGCCAGGCGCTGCCGTTCGAGGGCGTGCGCTGCACCGCGTGCGGCATCGTCCAGTTCCCGGCCAACCGCGCGTGCGTCGAGTGCGCCGCCCTGGACAAGATGGAGCCGATCAAGCTCGCGCACCGCGGCCGCATCTTCACGTTTACCCTCGACCATCTCGTCGGCGGCGAGTACCTGGAGACCCCGGTCCCGCGCGTTGTCGTCGACATGGACGGCGGTGGCCGCGTGTTCTTCGACATGACCGACGTGAACCCGGACGAGGTGCGCATCGGCAACGAGATCGAGCTCACCTTCCGGCGTATCCACGACGGCGCCGGGTTCCATAACTACTATTGGAAAGCCAGGCCGCCGCGCACCGCGACGGTCCCCGCATAGGAGCTGTTTGGATGCCGGGCATCAAAGATCGGATCGCCGTCGCAGGCGTCGGTGCGACGCGCTTCACCGAGCATTGGGAGAAGGACCAGGAGGACCTGCTCGTGGAGGCCGTCGACGAGGCTTGTCGCGACGCCGGCATCGAACGATCAGACATCCAGGCGATCTGGGCCGGCGTCTACTACCACACCACAGGGATGGGCGGCGCCGCCGCCGTCGACCCCCTGCGCATGTACGGCGTCCCCGCGACCCGGGTCGAGAACTTCTGCGCCTCGGGGATGGACGCGTTCCGCAACGCGTGCTTCGCCGTCGCGGCCGGCGTCTACGACATCGTCCTCGCGTGCGGGGTCGAGAAGATCACCGACTCCGGATCGCGCGGCCTCCCGAACGTCCGGGAAGGGCTGCACCCGTTCCTGCCGGCACCGTCGGCCCCGGCGATGTTCGCGATGGCCGCCACCCGCGCGTTCGAGGTGCACGGCTGGAACAAGGAAGACCTCGCACGCGTCGCGGTGAAGAACCACGCCAACGGCGAGAAGCACCCGAAGGCACATTTCCGTCGCGCGATCACGATGGACGACGCGATGAATGCGCCGATCATCGCGTACCCGCTCGGACGGTTCGATTCGTGCGCGGTGTCGGACGGCGCTTCTGCGGTGATCGTCACGACTCCGGCGGTCGCGAAGACCCTCACGCACAAGGACGACTACGTGCTCGCGAAAGCGAACGGGCTGTCGGTCTACACAGCGAACCCGATGTACAAGCCCTCGTTCGACTACCTCGGGTTCCCGGCGACCCAAGCCGCCGCCAAGATGGCGTACGAGGAAGCCGGGGTCACCGATCCGTTCGAGCAGATCTCGCTCGCCGAAGTGCACGACTGCTTCACGATCACCGAGCTGCTGAACTACGAGGACCTCGGCTTCTGCAAGAAGGGCGAAGGCGCGAACTTCGTGCGCGACGGGCTGGCGAACGCCGACGGCCCGCTTCCCGTGAACCCCTCGGGCGGCCTGAAGTCGTTCGGCCACCCGATCGGCGCGACCGGCTGCCGGATGATCGGCGAGGTGACCCGCCAGCTGCAGGGCCGCGCCGAAGGCGTACAAGTGCGAGACCCGGAGCTCGGCCTTGCGCACAACCTCGGCGGGCCCGGCGCGGTCTGCTCGGTCACCATCCTAGGCCGCCAGTAGTTCTCGCCGGACTGCACACCTCTTTCCACGAGTGACAGACATGTCTGTCATGACAGTCATGTCTGTCACCTCTCAGAAGCGGTGCCCGAAGGTCCATAGCCGCCCCGAGCCACGCCGCGCCAGTGCCGAGGCCGGGAACCCGTGGAGCAGACGGTTCTGGCGCCTCCTCGCAGCCACCCTGGTCGCCGCGACCATCCTGGGCGGGATGCTCAACTCGGAGCGGCATCCTTCATAATGTGACCGGCCTTCCCTTGAGGCCGTACAAGGAGCCACCCACGTGATCCTGTCCGACCGCGACATCCGCAAGCAGATTGAGAACGGGCGCGTCGTCATCGAGCCCTTCGACGACGCCGCGATCCAGCCCTCGAGCATCGACCTCCACGTCGACGACACATTCCGCATCTTCGCGAACAGCCGCTATCCCTACATCGACGTGAAGAAGCGGATGGACGATCTGACAGAGGAGGTCCGCGTCGACCCCGAGGAGCCGTTCATCCTTCACCCCGGCGAGTTCGTGCTCGGCTCCACGCTCGAGAAAGTCACGCTGCCCGACGACGTCGTCGCGCGCATCGAAGGCAAGTCGTCTCTCGGACGGCTCGGACTTCTGATCCACTCGACGGCGGGGTTCGTCGATGCCGGCTGGTCCGGTCACCTGACCCTCGAGCTATCGAACGTGGCGAATCTTCCGATCACGATCTACCCGGGGATGAAGATCGGACAGCTCTGCTTGTTCGAGATGACCTCTCCCGCCGACCGACCGTACGGCGAGCGCGGCAAGTACCAGGGCCAGCGCGGCCCGACGCCGTCCCGCTTCTACGAGGACTTCGAGAAGGCCGCCGCCCGCGCGCGCGAAGCCGCGAAACGTCCCAGAAGCCCGTTGCCGAAGCGCAAGAGCGGCCGCTAGAATCGCGACGATCCGTGGGCGTAGTTCAATGGTAGAACGAGAGCTTCCCAAGCTCTAGACGAGGGTTCGATTCCCTTCGCCCGCTCCACTAGATCCGCGTGATGAACGACGCGAACCCCCATACGAGCACGACGAGGCCGATCAGCGCGTTCGTGATCGCGCGCCCGCGGTTGACCGGACGCACCGGCTCCTGATCCGGTCGCAGGATCGGGCGGAGAAGGGCCCAGACGTTCGCGAACAACAGCGCCGCACCAAGCGCCATGATGATCTCGGCCAGGATGACGGGGAGTGGGATCACGGCGCACCCCCGACCTTGGCGCGCACGGGCTCGGGCAAACCCACGGGCGTCGCGGCGCGCAGGCCCGGCACCACGACGAGCAACCCGGCGACGATGATCGCCGCCCCGCCGAAGACCGTCGCCGGCTCAGGCCGCTCACCGAGCACCGCCCACGCCCACAGCACGGCCGTCACCGGCTCGAGATAGACCAGGATGCTCACGTGCTGCGCCTTCACGATCTGCAGCGCGCCGACGTAGAGGATCCCGGCGACGCCCGTGTGGAGCACGCCGAGCGCCAGCAGTGTCGGTGCGGCGCGGATGATCTCGCGGCCGCTCGCGCCGGCGAGGAACGGGGAAACGGCGAGCGTCGCGATGCCCAGCTGCCACGCGACGATCGCTTGCGCCGGGACCTCCGGCGATACGCGTTTCAGCGTGAGCACGAGCACCGCGAACGACACCGCCGCGGCTCCGGCGGCCGCGTACCCGAACGCGTCGCCCGAGCCACTCGACGGAACCGCGATCAGCGCGATCCCCGCGACGGACAGCGCCAGCGCGTAGAGCGTGTTGCGCTCGAGGCGCTCGCCGAGCACCGCGGGTGCGGCGGCGGCGATCAGCACCGGACCGACGTAGACGATCAAGATCGTGGTGGCGACCGGGAGACGCTTGTACGCCTCAAAGAACGCCACCCAGTGGAACGCCAGAGTCAGCCCGGCGGCGAGCACCAGCCCGCGGTCGCTCCGGAGCGCCAGCTCGGAGAGCCGGCCGCGGAGCGCCCAGAAGGCGACGACGGAGCCGGCGCCGAGCGATAGCCGGAAGAACACCGTGACCGGCGCGCTCACGTCGATCTCCTTGACGAGCACGCCGATCGAGCCCCAGATGAGGCCGCAGACGATCAGCTCGACGTAGCCGGTTCGGGAACGCATGGGGTCGTCACTGTACCGAAACGCGCCCTGCCGAGGGACACAGATCCCCCAAGACGCAACGCTCACAAGCGGGCCGCAAAGCGGCGCATGTCGTGCGCCCGTGAGCGATGAGCGCCAGATGCGTTTCAACCCGATCTCGCGGTGGAACGGCGGCCTCGATAGCGCCCTGGGCGGCACGGGCGTTGGCGCGCACGTCGAAGATCCCCAGACGCGACCCCACTCGCAGAACGTGCGTGTCGACGGGCAAGCGCTGCCTCCCGAGCGAGAACGCGAGCACGCACGCGATCGTTTTCGGCCCGATGCCCGGCAGCGTCTCGAGGTACGCCACGACCTCGTCGTCGCTCATCCGCTTCAGGCGCGCGAGCGATGGGCGGCCCTCGCGGGCGATCACCTCGCGCAGGATCGCCTGGATGCGGGGCGCCTTCGTCTTCGCGAGGCCGCCGACGGCGATCGCTCGCTCGAGATCCGGCGTGCGCGCCGCGATGACATCCTTCCACGTGGGGAACGCTCGCTTCATCGACGCCCACGCGCGGTCGCGGTTCAGGTCGGAGGTGTTCTGCGACAGCGTCGTGAAGATGAGCTCCGACAGCGGGTCCCGTGCCTTCGCGTGAGGCCGGGCGGGATGATCCGGCGGGTACTCGCGGAGAAGCCGGCGGACGATCTGGATCACGCGGGCGCGCTCTTTACGAGCGGGCAAGGTCGGCGAACTTCGTGAACTGTCCGAGGAACGCGAGGTGGTCCGTTCCGGTCGGCCCGTTACGGTGCTTCGCGGTGATGACCTCAGCTTCGCCCTTGGCCGGGGAGTCCTGGTTGTAGACCTCATCACGGTAGATCATCATCACAACGTCGGCGTCCTGCTCCAGCGAACCGGATTCACGCAGGTGGGAAAGGTGCGGCCTGCGGTCGCCGCCGCCCTGCTCGGGCTGACGAGAGAGCTGGGAGACGGCGAGCACCGGAACGTCCAGCTCCTTGGCCAGGATCTTGAGCGACCGCGAGATCTCGCTGACTTCCTGCACGCGGTTCTCGGTCCGCCGCGTCGAGGTCATCAGCTGGATGTAGTCGACGATGACGAGCCCGAGATCCTGCTTGCGTTTGAGGCGCTGACACTTCGCGCGGATCTCCATCATGGAGACCGACGGCGAGTCGTCGATGTAGAGCGCGGCCGCGTCGAGCCGTCCCACCGCGCTCGAAACCTTGATCCAGTCGGATTCGGTCAGTCGGCCGCTGCGCAGCGCGCGGGTGTCCACGCGAGCCTCAGAGCAGATGAGGCGCTGCACGATCTCGATCTGGCTCATCTCGAGCGAGAAGATGACGACCGGGATCTGCTCGACCAGCGCTACGTGATGCGCGATGTTCATCACGAACGACGACTTTCCCATCGCCGGACGAGCGGCGACGAGGATCAGGTTCTGCGGCTGGAGGCCCGACAGGCGCGCGTCGATGTCCCGGAACCCGGTCGGGACGCCGGTGACATCGCTCTCGTGCGAGGCCAGCCGGTCGAGCGCCTCCATGCTTTCCGCGAGCAGGTCGCGGATCGGGATGAAGTCGGTGTGGATGCGACCGGCCGCGATCCCGTAGATCGCCTCACCTGCGCGGTTGATCATGTCCTCGATGTTGTCGGGGACCTCGAAGCACTCCTGCGTGATCCGTGAGGCGGCGTCGATCAGACGCCGCAGGGTCGCGTGCTCGGACACGATGCGCGCGTAGAAGACGGCGTTGCCGGGATGCGGGACGCCGGCGACGAGCGTGTGGACGTAGGGGCGCCCGCCGACCGACTCGAGGTGGCCCCTGCGTTCGAGCTCGTCGGGGACGGTGATCCCGTCGACCGGCTCGCCGGCGGAGAAGAGGTCTCGGATCGCCTCGCAGATGCGGGTGTGTGCTTCACGGTAGAAATCGTCGGGACGCAGCACCTCGAGAACCTCGCCGACGATGGTCTTCGAGAGCATCATCGAGCCGAGGACGGACTGCTCGGCCTCGAGGTTGTGCGGCGGGACGCGGCCGTAGGCCTGGGGCGGCGACGCGACCGACAGGTTGGCGGGCATGGCTTAGACGGTAGCGGCCGGGTACGACATGAACTGTCCACACGTCGTCCCCAACCCGAACCGCGTCGTCCTCACCCCAGTCCCCAGGCTGTCCACAGGACCCCAGACATGCTCGTGGGGCGGCACAAGAGCCGCCCCAACATTCATGCAGCGGGCGCGAGTATCTAAGAGTCTGACGAGCCGGTCAAGAAGAGGAAAACGCGCTTACGCCTTCACCACCTCGACGTTGAGGACCGCTTCGACTTCGGGATGGATCCGCAGCGACGCTTGATGGGTTCCGAGGCTCTTGATCGGGCCGTCGAACTGCAAGCGCTTGCGGTCGATCTTCGGTCCGCCGGCTTTCAAGACCGCTTCGGCAACGGCCTGAGACGTCACCTGTCCGAACAGGCGACCACCGTCACCGGCCTTCGCCGAGACACGAACCTTGAGCGCGCCGAGCTGAGCGGCAAGCTCGTCGGCCTTCTCGCGATCGCGGATCTCACGTACCTCGCGCGTTCGGCGGATGGTGTCCACCTGCTTGAGTGCACCCTTGGTCGCGCGGCTCGCCAGCCCGCGTGGGATCAAGAAATTCCGCGCGTAGCCGTCGGCCACATCGACGATGTCGCCCGGGCTGCCGAGCCCCCGCACCTCTTGCGTCAGGACGACCTTCATCGCGACGCATAGGGGAGTAGGGCCATCTCGCGAGCGTTCTTGATCGCGGTGGCGACATCGACCTGGTGCTGCTGACAGGTGCCCGTAACGCGGCGAGCGCGGATCTTGCCGCGGTCGGACATGAACTTCCGCAGCAGTTGCGTGTCCTTGTAGTCGACCCAGGTCACCTTGTCTCGGCAGAATTGGCAGACCTTCGCGCGCTGCTTACGACCCCAGCCTCCCTTGGCGTCTCGGTCGCGGCCTCTGCGGTCCCTGTCTCTATCCCTGTCTCTATCCCGTGGCATGACCCTCCTCGACTGCCACGGCTCCCCCCGGAGCCGTTGCGTTCCTTAGAATGGAACCTCTTCTTCGGCGGCCGCCGCCGCAGGCGGCTGAGCGGAACCCCAGTCGTCCCCGCCACCCGGGGCACCGCCGCCGCCGCGCGACGTGCGCTCGACCTTGGCGGTCGCCCACTTGAGCGACGGACCGACCTCGTCGGCCTCGATCTCGACGACGGAGCGCTTCTCGCCCTCCTGCGTCTCCCACTGGCGCATCTTGAGCCGCCCGGCGATCATCGTGCGCGAGCCGCGCGTGAGCGACTCTGCGACGTTCTCGGCGAGCTGCCGCCAGCAGCTGACCCGGAAGAACGACGTGTCGCCGTCCTTCCACTGGCCGTTCGCGTCCTTGATCCGCGGACTCACCGCGACGCGGAAGTTCGCGACCGCGACGCCTTGCGGCGTGAATCGCAGCTCCGGGTCGTCGACGAGATTGCCGACGACCGTTACCTGGTTGTCCGATGCCATCCGTTACCACCTCCCTGGGAAGGAGAGGACCTGCCTACCCTTTGCCCGGGCGAACGATCTTGTGCCGAACCAGCTCGTCGGCGAGACGAAGGACACGGTCGAGCTCGTCGATCGCAGACGGCTCGGCGTCCATGTGCGCGACGACGTAATAGCCGTCGTGCAGATGGTTCATCTCGTAGGCGAGCTTGCGGCGACCCCAGTGATCGACCGTGGCCACCTCGCCGCCGCGGTCGCGAACCACACTGAGGTAGCGATCGACGGCTTGCTGGATCGTGGCGTCCTCCAAACGAGGGTCCACGATCAGCATCACTTCGTAACGGCGCCGGTCCGCCATCCTCACCTCCTCTGGTCTCGGCGGCCCCTTCCGGGCGCGGGCCCGGGGAAGGAGCAGGGGTGAGACTTCGTCGTGGCCGGCCTACCGGGGCCGACCGCGAGTCAGGGTACCACAGCGTCACAGCCGCCTCGCCCGCCGACGGGGGGTTCGAGCGCACCGGGAACCTCGGGCTGATCGAGGGCCGTCGCGGCGGCGCGCCACC